>NZ_JAHLZB010000046.1:0-11597 GCF_025128255.1 Synechococcus sp. CS-205 | reverse complement strand
GTCGGCCTCCACCTGCTGCAGCGGGATGGCCTTCTCCCTGGCATTGGCCACCAGATAAAAGTGCTGGCAGAGCAGCAACGAGATCAGGTAGATCCGGAACCCCGGCATGGTGAGGCTGAGCTGCTGGGGTTCCCAGGCGCCGGAGTCGCCCAGGAACTCCACCACAAGATCCTGAGTGGCCCGATCTGGAGCGGGGTGGCTGCTGCGCAGCCTGAACTGGAAGTTGCGTTCACTCATGGTGCGATGGAAACGGCTGAGGACGAGGAGAGGGGAGAGGCTGACCAGGACGGAGACTGCACGCTCGGGCGGCTGGCGGCAGCCCTGGAAACGGCGGGCGGGTGGTCATGGCGTCGCCAGGCCTCGAATCCGGTGAGCAGCGCCGAGCCGATCAACAGGGCCGAGAAACCTTGGCGCAGCCGCATCTCCGGCAGGTGAGGCGCGAGCCGCTGGCCGACCACCGCCCCCAGGAAGCCACCGCTCACCAGAGGAAGCAGGAGCGGCAGCTGGGCCGTGGGCCAGTGGCCCAGAGCGGCAAGAGCCACCATGGAATTGGTGGCGATCAGCAGCAGGCTCGTGCCGCTGGCGAGCTGCATCGGCAGGCCCGCCAGAAGAACGAGGGCCGGCACGATGGCAAAACCGCCGCCCACCCCGGCGATGCCGGTGAGCAGGCCCACCAGCACGCCCTGGCTGGCCAGCGCCATGGGCATGCCGGCTGGGCGTCCGTCCCTGGGGGGATGCTTCAGTGCACCCCGGCGATTGAGCAGCCAGGACGCAAGCAAAGCCGCTGCCGTGAAGATTCCCAGCTGCATCGCCTCCGGGATCAGACCGGCCTTCACCAGCGATCCGCCGATCCAGCTGCCGGCGAGGGCCGGCAAGCCCAGCACCAGGGCGGGTTGGATCGCGACCTGCCGGCGGCGGATGTAGGGACCGACATTGCCGAGGGCCAGCAGGGTGACGACCAGCAGCGACAGCGGAACTGCGGCCTTGATGGGCAAGCCCGCACCGCTCACCAGCAGGGGCAACAGCAGGATCGAACCGCCGGCACCGAGCACGGCGAGCAGAAAGCCGATCAAGGCGCCACCCGCCACGAGCAGCGCCATGGTCGCCGTGATCATGTCCGTTCTGATCCCATCGCCACCTGGTTCCAGGGCATGGCGGCCAGCAGGCGGGCCATGCCGCAGAAGCCGCTGATGCCCGCGAAGGTGAGGCCAGCCCCCACTAAGCCACTCAGCCAGATCCAGCCTGGCGCCACCGTCTGGCTCAGGATCACCCCCAGCAGCACCAGGCTGCCGGCCGCAATCTGCACCTGACGCATCAGGGGAAGGGGTGCCCCCTTGAGCTTGCGCACGAAAAAACCGGCCTGCTGCCAGGCGGGCAGACCACCCATCAGGTCGGCCACCGGGTGGGGGTGGCCCTGCTGAAGAAGTTGGCTCAAGGCCTTGGCACTGCGGTTACCGCTCTGGCAGACCAGCACCAAGGGTCCGCGGGGCAGATCGGCCTGGGTGATGCGCGCCAGCGGAATGTTGAGGCTGCCGCTGATGTGGCCGGAGGCGTACTCCATCGGTTCGCGCACATCAATCACGGTGACGCCTTTGGCGGCCAGCTGGTCGGCCAGGTCGTGGGCGCTGATACGGGTGGGGGCAGACGTCGAGGCGGTGGTTGTCATGGTTAGGGGGGTGAAGATCTGAGGAAGTGCGGCAGGGGCTAGACGATCGGAACTGGAAACCTCAGGCCTGGCTGGCACCATCGAGTGGGTAGCCCTCAGCAGCCCAGCGGCTCAGGCCGCCGTGGAGGTTGGCGACCTGCTGGCGGCCGGCCTTGAGCAGCTGCTGGGTGGCCAGGGCTGAACGGCTACCGGAATGGCAGACCACCACCAGCGGCCGGTCGACGGGAATCTCGCTGGCGCGGCTTTCCAGCTCCGGCAGGGGGATCAACAGGCTGCCGGCCACCCGGCCGTCCGGTCCGTTGAATTCCTCGGCGGAGCGCACATCGAGCACGGTGAAGTCGCTTTGATGGGCGACCACCCAGGCGGGGGTGAGTTCAGGTAGGCCGGCATAGCTGCGGGTGAGGGGCGCCCAAGCGGGCGCGGCAGCGGCCTCGCGGGGCTTGCCGGAGCGCATGTTCCCGGGCAGGGCCTCGGCGATCTTGTGGGGATGGGGGAGCTTCATGTTCTCCATGTGACCCACGAAATCCCGCTCGCTGGCGTCGCCGCCTAGGCGGGCGTTGAAGGCCTTCTCCTCGGCCACGGATGTGACGCTACGTCCGGTGTAGTCGTGGCCGGGATAGAGCAGGCAGCGCTCGGGCAGGGAGAGGATCTGCTCGTTGATCGAGGTCCAGAGGGTGTGGGCATTGCCCTGCTGGAAGTCGCAGCGGCCGCACCCGCGAACCAGCAGGGCATCGCCGGTGAAGGCCATGCTGTGGTCGTCGAGCACGAAGCTGATGCAGCCGTCGGTGTGACCTGGGGTGGCGCGGACCTCGACAAAGCGAGCGCCAAAATTGGTGCGATCCCCATGGGCCAGGGGAAGGGTGACGTTCTCGGCTCGAGCGGCGGCGGCCAGGCCGATGGCACAGCCGGTGGCCTCGTGCATCAGCCAGCTGCCGGTCACATGGTCGGCATGAGCGTGGGTGTCGATCGAGGCGACCAGATCGATGCCCAATTCGCGTACCAAGGAGAGATCGCGGCCGTGCTGCTCGAAGACTGAATCGATGATCACCCCCTTGCGGCTGGGCACGTCGGCCAGCAGGTAAGTGAAGGTGCCGGTGTCGCCGTCGAAGAGCTGGCGGAAGAGCAGGGAGCCACCACCGGCGGCGGCCGAGAGGGACAAGGCGGGAGCGGGAGCGACGGCCATGGGTGATCGATCACCAACTTTTATGAGTATAGCCGCATTATGCGCATTAAGGCGATCTCGGTTGTCGGGGTCGCTGCGCGCCTCAGGTCCACGCCTTGCGCACTTCGTGCATAATGCGTGTATCGACATAAGCTCGTCCATGCGCCGGACCCCGCCACAGCCCCAGTCCCTGCCCAGTCCCCAGCTCCTCGATGAACTCAGTGGCTTCTTCCGGCTGCTGAGCGAGCCCGCCCGCCTGCAGTTGCTCTGTCAGATCAAGCATGGAGGCGCCATGGATGTGGCCTCCTTGATCGAGGCCACCGGGTTCAGTCAGTCCCACATCAGCCGCCAGCTGGGCCAGCTGCAGCGGGAGGGTCTGGTGAGCTGTGAGAGGGATGGCACACGGCTGATCTATGCGGTGGCCGACCCCCTGGTGGAGGACCTCTGCAACCTGGTGCAACGTCGGCTCAAGCAGCGGTTGGAGCAGCAGCTCAGCCAACTGCAGGCGGTGTGATCACGGCTGCTTGAAAGCCAGCCCCAACGCACGCACCAGCGGCTTGAACGGCTTCATGAAGCGGCTTTCATGCAGGCGGCCCTTCAGCACCCGGTGCCAGTAGACCCATGGGAACACCCGTGTTTCCACCAACCACATGCTCCAGCGCTCCTGGGTGGGATCCACCAGAAAGGAACTGACCGGCTGCAGGTTGTAGTCGAACTCCGCCATCACCACGCTGTGGAAGCTGGTGATCAGCGGGCAGGCTGTGTAGCCGTCGTAGCGCGCCAGTAGGGGCCGTCCATGGAGCTGAGCCAGCAGGTTGGCCACCAGCACCGGCGCCTGACCACGGATGGCGGCCAGGCTTTTGGCGGTGGGCAGGGAGCTCACATCGCCGAGGGCGAACACATCGGCAAAGCGCTTGTGCTGGCAGGTGTCCTTGTTCACCTCCACCCAGCCGCCCGGTCCCTCGATCGCCAGGGGGCTTTGGGCTACCACGTCCGGCGCCGCCATCGGCGGCACCACATGCAGCAGGTCGAAGCAGATCTCCTCCCGAAAGGGATCCCGGCTTTCCTGCCGCACTTCGAAGACCGCCACCTGCTCCTCGGGGCGCACCTCGATCAGGTTGTGGAGCAAGCGTGTTTCGATCCCCCGCCGCGCCACGACGCGCTCGATTGTGGCGTTGTAAGCCTTGACCGGGTAGAGCTGCGCAAGAGCGGTGCAGAAGATCACGCGCGTGTTCACCCCCACGCCGCTGGTGGCCTGGAAAATATCATCGGCCAGGTACATCACCTTCTGGGGGGCGCCGCCGCATTTGATCGGCGTGGCGGGATGACAGAAGACAGCGGTTCCCCCCTGGAAGCTGCGGATCGTCTCCCAAGTGGCGGCGATGTGGGCGTAGGAATAGTTGCTGACGATGCCATGGTGGCCGAGGCCCTCAGGGAGGCCTTTGATGGCGCTCCAATTGAGCTGGAGGCCCATGGCCACTACGAGCACGTCGTAACTGAGCGTTTCCCCTGCTTCCGTGATCACTCGCTGGGCCTGCGGCTCGAAGGTGCCTGCGCTGCCGTGGATCCAGGTGGCACCCGCCGGGATCACAGCGGACTCAGGGCGGTGGGTTGCTTCGTAGGGGAGCAGGCCGGCGCCGGCCAGGATCCAGCCCGACTGGTACTCGTGAACGGCAGCGGGCTCCAGGATTGCCACATCCAGGCCGGGACTGGCTCTGAGCAATTGGCTGGCGACGGTGATCCCACCGGAACCACCGCCCACGATCAGAACCTGGTGGTGGCGTTGGCCGCCGCCTTTGAGGGGAGTCATGGGCGGGAAACAGCTTCAACGCAACTTTAATGCGGCTAATCGCATAAAGAGGTTAAAATTATGACGTGTATCAATAGGGATACCTGCCATGGCCATGCGAGCGCAGGGACAGGCCCAAGGAGAGCCTTCAAGGGCCGGCCAGGAGCGACTTGAAAAGCACGGCGGCATCTTTTCGGCCGTGAATCCGGCGAACTGGATCCGGCACTGGCGGTACCCCAATCACCTTTTGCTGGCCGTTCCCTGGCCAGTTTTCTTCGGCTTGGTTGCCACCGGCTACCTGCTCCTCAACCTGCTGTTCGCCGGTCTTTATGTTCTCGATCCCCAGGGAATCGCCAGGGTGGATGGACCCACCACCAGCTTTGCTGAGGCCTTTTTCTTCAGCGTCCACACCTTGGGCTCGATCGGCTATGGGGCACTGTTTCCGACAAGTCTCTACAGCAATCTGCTCGTCACTGCTGAGTCCTTGCTGGGGTTGTTTATTACCGCGTTGGTCACCGGGCTGGTCTTCAGCCGTTTTTCCCGCTCGACGGCGCGGATCCTGTTCTCTCAAGAGGCCACGGTCCACACTTACAACGGCCTGCCCACGCTGATGTTCCGGTTGGCCAATGAGCGCCGCAAGGCCATCATCGAGGCCCAGTTACGGGCCTATTTGGCCATCGATGAGCGCTCCGCAGAAGGCCAGCGGATGCGTCGCCTGCTGCCGCTCAACCTGTTGCGCGATCACTCGCCGCTGTTCCTGTTGACCTGGACGGCGATGCATCAGATAGATCCGCAAAGTCCTTTGCTGGGTGCAACAGCCAACTCACTGCGAGCAGCCAATGCCGAGATCGTGATTTCATTTTCCGGTATCGACGAAATCCTGGAGAGGCCGATCCATGCGCATCATCACTATCCGCTCGCCCAGGTTCACTTCGACCATCGTTTCGTCGACATGATGATCGCCGATGACGACATGCCACCACAGCTTGAGTTTGCCAACTTCAATCAGATCGAGCCTTGTTTAAACAGCATGATTCAGCCTACAAAGCCGGCTGCTACCAGCGCCTAACGGCCCGCTCACCTGTAGCCCCTTGTCTGAACCATTAGGGGGCTGGCGAGCAGCTAGTTCAGAACCTTCGGTTCAACTCCACCAAGGCTGCTGCCCGGTGCGGGGATCGGTTTCGCTCCAAGTGCTGAGCTGCACCCGTTCGCCCTGCACGGCCACATGGGCCAGGGCCAGGGGCAGCGGGGCGGGACCTCGGACCACGGCCCCCTCCGGGTCGTACTGGCTGCCGTGGCAGGGGCAGATGAACTTGTTTTCGCCGCTGTTCCAGGGGACCACGCAACCCAGATGGGTGCAGATGGCATTGAGGCCGATGACACCGATGGCGCCCTCCCCTTCCACGATCAGATAGGTGGGATCGCCCTTGAGACCCTGCACCAGGCTGCGGTCGCCTTCCGGGTGGCTGGCCAGCCAGCCGCTGGCCGCAATCGGATTACCGAGTTCGTCCAGGGCAAGGGCACCACCCGATGAGCCAGCCTCCCGGGGAGGGATGAAGTAGCGCACCACCGGGTAGAGGGCGCCGAGCGCCACCCCGGTGACGGCACCGAAGGTGAGCAGGTTCATGAACTGGCGACGTCCCAGGCTGGGGAGCTCGTCACTGGACGGTGGTGCGGGAATGAGGGTCATGGCTCCGGAACGTCTGATCCTTTTATGACGAGATACGCATACTGTATGTCAATTTTTGCGTTGTCGTGGCTCAGCCTGCGGCGGCGGCGAGAGCCGCCTGAACCTCCGGCAGATGCACGGCATACATGCCGCGCAGCTCACCAACGGCCAGGTCGAACGCCTTGTCGTCGGGGTAGTTGTCTTTGATGAACGCCGGCCGACTGGCCTTGGTGCCGTGGCAGGCCAGGCAGCTCGGCTCGACGTTGATGCGGCGGTAGTAGTTCAGGCCGGCGCCCTGTTCCGCCACGGCCGGCTCCCAGAGCCCGTTGATCTCAGGGTGTCGGCTGAACAGATCGATCACCTGACGCTCTTGATCATTGGCGGGGGCATGGTCGGGGTTGCGGTACTTGCTGGCCACCTGGCGCACCTGCCAGCCGTTCTCCTTACCGATGGCGATGGCCCGCATGCCCACGGGCTTGCACACCTCCTTCATCGTTTCGATGGTGGGTTCCTCGGTGCGACCTTCCAGGGTGGAGGCCAGGGAGATGCGCATCTGATCGAGCTGCTCCATCGCCACAACGGCCTTAGCGAGTGCTGCCGCACCCCCTGGCGGGGAAACCATCGGCGGCGAGGCCTCTGCTGCCAGGGCGGTACCCGGCCGGGCCGTCAACAGCCCAACGCCGACCAGCATCAGGAGCAGGGTGGAGAGGGCCAGCTTTGCCAGCCGCTTGAGCGGAGTGGTGAACGCCATCGGATCAGGTGCCAAGGGACGTTGGTGCTGTCGCTGAACTCAGCAGCTTCTGGACGATGGCGATGCCCGTGAAGGCCTGCCAGCCGAACAGCATCAGCACTCCCCCGTTGATGGCCACGTGCAAGCCCCGGGCCCAGTCCTTGCCCTTCTGGAGGGAAGGGCCCAGGGAGGACGTGGCGATCACGAGCACGGCAACGGCCAGACCGACGAACAGGTGGGGGCCGAGGATCAACTTGCCGTTCTTGAGGAAGGTGGCCGCCATCCCACCGACGGCGCCCAGCAGGGTGAGGCCCAGGATCACCGCACCGAATTGGGCGTGGCGCTGGCCGTAGTGCAGGGGAACCATCGCCTTGCGTTCCTCGGCGCTCACCTTGCGGATCAAGCTGGCCTTGTAGCCGAGGTAGCCCGAGTAGAGCATCAGGCCCAGCAGCACCCACATCAGCAGCGGGTGGACGAAGTTCAGAGCGAAGGGCATGGGGCCGAGGCAATGGAAGGGATCCGGGAAGGCGGCATCAACTCAAGCCTGGGCACGTGGCCCAGCGGTGCAGGGGGAGGGAATCAGGAGATTGAAAGGGCCCGGATCACTCCAGGCCCCAGGTTGGCTGCTCAGTCCATGGAGCGAAGCAGGATCGACTGGGCGGGATTCAAAGTCCCACTAACCGATCGCTGGCGCACTGAGCGCCACAGGGGTCATCTCCACAGCCGCCAGATCGAGGGGGAAGTTGTGCACGTTGCGCTCGTGCATCGCCTCGATGCCGAGGCCGCCGCGGTTGAGCACATCGGCCCAGGTGTTGATCACCCGGCCCTGGTGATCCATCACCGAATGGTTGAAGTTGAGGCCGTTGAGATTGAACGAGAAGCTCGCCACCGCTAAGGCCGCGAACCAGATGCCGATCACCGGCCAAGCGGCCAGAAAAAAGTGGAGGCTGCGGCTGTTGTTGAAGGAGGCGTACTGGAAGATCAGACGACCGAAGTAGCCGTGGGCGGCCACGATGTTGTAGGTCTCCTCCTCCTGGCCAAACTTGTAGCCCCGGTTCTGGGATTCGGTTTCGGTGGTCTCCCGCACCAGGGAACTGGTGACGAGCGAGCCGTGCATGGCGGAGAACAGGGCGCCGCCGAAAACGCCCACCACTCCGAGCATGTGGAAGGGGTGCATCAGCACGTTGTGCTCGGCCTGCAGCACCAGCATGAAGTTGAAGGTGCCGGAGATGCCGAGTGGCATGCCATCGGAGAAGGAGCCCTGGCCGATCGAATACACCAGCAGCACGGCAGTGGCGGCGGCTACGGGAGCGGAGTAGGCAACTGCTATCCAGGGGCGCATGCCGAGTCGGTAGCTCAGCTCCCATTCACGCCCCATCCAGCAGAAGATGCCGATCAGGAAATGAAAGATGATCAGTTGGTATGGGCCCCCGTTGTAGAGCCACTCATCGAGGCTGGAGGCGGCCCAGATCGGGTAGAAGTGCAGGCCGATGGCGTTGGAGCTGGGCACCACCGCGGCCGTAATGATGTTGTTGCCGTAGAGCAGGCCCCCGGAGACTGGTTCGCGGATGCCGTCGATGTCGACGGGCGGGGAGCCCACGAAGGCGATCACAAAGCAGACGGTGGCCGCAAGCAGGGTGGGAATCATCAGCACGCCAAACCAGCCCACGTAGAGGCGGTTTTCGGTGCTGGTGACCCAGTCCTTGAAGGACTCCCAGGGGTTGCCCCAGGAACGCTTGAGGATGGTTGTCGTCATGGCGAGGAATGAGGACGGGACTGGGGAGAGCTGCGAAGGCGAGGGCGGGCCATCGTGGTGGTCGACCAGCCGAGCGCCCACTCTTCCCAATAAAACAGTAGCGTTGAAACCTTTTATGACGCGAGAGGCGTTATGAGCATTTCTTCTCAAAGTGATGGTGCGGGTTGCCGCCCAGCTGCTCACCGGTTGCATCGACCCAGCTGGCGACCCGTCTTCGCCGCTGTTCTGCTTGCACTGAGCCTGATGGTGCTGCCGCTCCAGGCCCAGGCAGCAGTCGATCCACAGCGCTGGACCCTCACGGATTCCTCGGGTCATTCCTGGGGCCTGACCCTGTTCGAGCAGCCTGATCCCGCCTACCCAGCCGGCTGGCGCCTGCGTCTGACGGCCCGCTCACCAGGACAGGTGGTGGATCACCAAAGGCCGCTGCTCCTGAGCGATGGCCTTGGCGGTGCCTGGAACCTGCCGAACCGCAGTGAGGAACTGGTGCGACAGGGGGAAGAGGTGATCCCCGAGGCCTCGGCCCAGTTCGACGCCCATGCCCTGGATCCCAGGCCCACCGAAGTGCTGCCGCTGCAACTGGAGGTGCCGACCGACAATCAAGAGGGCACGACCTTGGTCATGCTGCAACCTGAAGTGGTGCAGGCGCTCCATGAGCTGTCACCGAGCCTGGCGACCTGACTGCCTTGGGCTTCCGGGCTGTCAAGCGACAGCACCAGGTGCCCAATCGCTTCGGGCAGCCCGTTCAGGCAACGCACCTGCACCACGCTTGGTCCATTGGTGCCGCTGAGGGCAAGCATCGTGCCGAAATCCAGGTCGTGGGTGAAAACGGCATAGCCGTTGGCAGTGGCCCACTGCATCAAGGCCGAATCTGGCGCCATCGGATCGCCCACCTCGGACCAGAGCACCGCCTCATGGCCGGCGGCCCGCAACAGGGGCCTCCATTCGGTCGAGAGGCTGTTGCGTTGAAACAGCCATGTCGACCAGCAGCCTGACCTTCAGCTCAGGACCAGTGCCTCTTCCCGTTCTTCCAGGCGCCAGGCGGCATAGGCCAGCGCCTCATCAATGTCGGCAGGTTCCAGTTGCGGATAGGCCTGCAGGATCCGCTCGCGGCTGCTGCCACTGGCGAGCTGCCCAACGACCGTGCCAACCGTGATGCGGAGCCTGCGGATGCAGGGTTTGCCGCCCATCACGACGGGAACGTGGCCGATCCGGGGAAACGCCCTAGGCCAAGCGTAGGCAGAGGCAGCCGATTCGCTGTCTCAGGTGAAGGCCTCGGCAGCCCGACTGGGCTGGTGCTGCGCCAGAAACGCCTCAATCCAGTCATGGTGCCGCTTCTGCACGATCCGATCGGCGATCGTCGCGGCCTCCTCAGGGATGAAGAAGCGCTTGCGGAAGCCCTGGGTGAGGGCCTCCAGCAACGGACAGGGCAACTGGCGAATGGTGCTGTGAAGTGCACGGATTGCGGCCGCATCGAGGGGGAGTAACCCTGGATCCTGCTGGCGGGCAGAGCCTGCATCCATGCCTTTCGGCTCAGCATTGGCTGCCGCAGTTGATTGCCTATGGGATGCAGGCCGGCTCAGCTGGGGCTGGCCTGTTGGGCGCTCATGCGGAGACGCGGAACTCGTGACCTCTCGCTGCTGCTTGTCATAGAGCGCCAGACCAAAGGGATTGCCAAAAGTCATCAGCGCCCTTTTCATCGCATCGGTCTCGGCTTCCTTGATGGCGGACTCATGGGCCTGGCCCAGGTCGGCGTCGATGCCGTGGCCGGCGCCGGTGCCTTCTCGAACCAGAAGAGTCAGGTCACCGGCAGTGACAGTGACGCGCACCCGGGCGATATTGGTGACGCAACGGGTGGCCAAGGTCTGACGCTGCCCGCCAGTCAAGGCCGACGCTTGCAGCAGCAGCGCTTCGGTCTGCGTTCACGCCATGTCCTTTGCGCATTGGACGTGGCAGCGTGTAAGGGGCCATCATCGGTAACGCTGGTGCTACAGGATTTATCCGATCACCTGTTGACGCTGGCCCCTTACCTGCTGGGGCGGGTGCGCCGGGGTGTGGTGGGTAGCAGTCGCTATGCCAAGCGCCTGCGCGAGCAGATTCGCCAGGCTGCTGCTGACTCCGCCGGGCGCGCCGTGTTGATCAGCGGCGAGCCGGGGCTGGAGAAGGACAACCTCGCGGCCCTGATTCATTTCGGCTCTGCCGCGCGCCGGCAGTGGCTGGTGCGCCTCGATGGGGCCACGCTGCGGGCGGATGGCGCCAACCTGTTTGGCCAGTCAGGCAGTGATGGCGACGGGTCTTTGCTGGAGTGCCTCGGAGATGGTGCGCTGCTGATCGACAAGCTCGACCAGGTGCAGCCGTCCCTGCAGCTGAGCTTGCTGGAGCTGGCTCGCACAGGGCAGTGGAGCTGTGCGGGGGAGGGCAGCAGACCGCGCCATTTCGGCGGCAGGGTGTTTTTCACCGCCGAGGCTGCCCTGCCTGCTTTTGATCAGGTCTGCGATCTGATTCGGGTGCCGCCTTTGCGGGTGCGGCGCCAGGACCTGGGCGAATGGTTGCGCTATGGGCTGCGCCAGCAGGCCCGTAGCGCCGGTTGGGAGGTGCTGCCGCAGGTCAGTGATGCGGTGGTGAGGCGACTCCAGAACTACGACTTTCCCAACAACTTGCGCGAGCTGGATGGCTTGATCGCTCGGGCCCCCCACTGTCAGGAAAGAAGTCCGCTCGGTCTGACCCATCCACCAGGGGGCCTTACCGACGACCATGAAACCGATCTATGACCAGGCCGTGCGGGCAGAGATCCGCAAGCGCATGAGTCCGCCCAACCGGGAGACCGT
>NZ_JAHLZB010000045.1:0-28808 GCF_025128255.1 Synechococcus sp. CS-205 | reverse complement strand
CTGGGAGGCACTCAGGAACATCTGCTGCCTTGAGACAGCCGAATCGCGAGCCGGTGCATATCCAAGTTTTCGAGCTGCCTACCTCCCTTGCCTTGGGCCGGAGTCGAGCTGACGCGCGATTTGTTTTTCAGGGGTCCCTAAATATGTGCTGGCCAATGATCTGATCGCCACGATCGAAAGCGCCGTGGCCAATGGCTCCGCCCAGATCAGCGCCAACCAGGAGCCGACCACGCTCAACCTGGCCAGCAAGCCGGACATGGCCAAACTGATCGGCCACGTGGATGAGCGGCTCCGAGTCATCAACAAACCGGAGTTCACAGGCGACGCCTCCTTCGCCGAGGACTCCTTTCAGACAATCCGGGGATTCATCAAGCCTGGTGTGCCTGAACAGCCGACGCCGAGCCGATGACCAGCGGCTGGCTCAGCCCTCGTGCAGAGCGGAGACCACCAGATCCACGCAGGCCTCTGGCCCCAGTTGCCCGGAATCCACCATCAGGTCGTAGGTGCAGAAGCCATGCACCACCTCCGCCAGACCACGCGCCCGACCAAGGACGCGGTCGCCGCGAGCCCGCTCGCGGGCCTCGAGGATGGCCAGATCACAGGTGATGCCCACGGAGAACACCCGCAGCCCTGCGAAAGCGGCCGTGCAGCTGTCCATCATCCCCTGATCATGCAGGACATGATCGAAAATCACCGCGTTGCCGCCCTCCACCAGCGTTCGCACGACAGGTGCCATGGCCGCGATCAGGCGCCGGAAGACGGGTCCGAACACAGGCCGCATATCCAGGGGCTCTCCCTCAGCGGACACCCGATGCATCTGCACACCCTGGGCGGTGAACGGATCGGAATCGCCCTGCCGGGGCGTGTCTGCCCCTCTGTAATAGCGAGGAGCAGCGAAAAAGAGCAGGTCGTCGAAGCCCAGGCAGAGATAGGGGTGCTCGATCCGCGCCTGCAGCCGGCGACAGAGGGTGGACTTGCCCGCACTGGACGGCCCGTTGACAAGGATGACGTCCGGCCAGTCCACGTCGTGCACCTGATTTCCAGTCTTTCGAGGCTATCCCGCGCGCTCAGCCCTTCAACTTCTCCAGCCTGATCTGGACGGCGGCATTGCGGGCCAGAGCCCTGAGCAGGCCTTGCGCAAGCAAGGGGAACAACAATCCCTGTCGATCAGAGCCCGGCCACCTCGCAACCTGGCGTCACTCTTTTTCACTCTCTGGGCCTGAGGGAGCCGCCATTGCAGAAGCGTGTCGCCCACGCCTGATGCACGTCCTTCGTATCGCCAGTGCTGTTCTCGACGTGCCACTCAACGTGCCACTTCAAGGAGGTGTCATGGCAGGCCTCCCAGAGTTTCGCCTGCCGGGCCATGGGGACCAGTGATGCAGCGATGACGACAGCGCTGATGCTGGTGGCCAACTGAAGAATGATCCCCGCATGAGCCCGGATCATTTCCCGCGGAGACAGTTTCTAGTCGTTGTGGTCGCTCATTTGGGTGGCACGGATTTCCGAAGTAATCCTCAGCCCTTCAGCTGCTCGCTGAGGATGCGGTTGGCGAGCTTCGGATCGGCGCGGCCGCCGCTGCGCTTCATCAGCTGCCCCACGAAGAAGCCCTGCAGTTTGGTCTTGCCGCCGCGGAAGGCCTCCACCTCCGCCGGGTGGGCCGCCAGCAGCTCCCGCACCACCTCGGTGATGGCCGCGGGGTCGCTGATCATGCCCAGGCCTCGCTCCGCCACGATCCCCTTGGCTGAGCCGCCCTGCGCCAGCAGCTCGGGCAGGATCTCCTTGGCGATCTTGCCGCTGATGGTGCCGTCTTCGATCAGGCTCACCAGCTCCGCCAGTTGCTGGGGCTTCAGGGGCAGTTCGGTGATCGAGAGCTTGCTGGCGTTGAGGTGGGCGGCGATGTCGCCGGTGACCCAGTTGGCCACCCCCTTGGCCTCGGCTCCGGCGGCCACGGCGGCTTCGAAGTATTCGGCCATGGCGCGCTCATCGGTGAGCACCCGGGCGTCGTAGATCGAGAGTCCCAACTGTTCGGCATAGCGATGACGCTTGGCCGCGGGCAGCTCGGGCAATTCACCACGCCATCCCTCGCGCCGCTCGGCCGTGACCTCGATCGGGCCCAGATCCGGCTCGGGGAAGTAGCGGTAGTCGCTGCTGCCCTCCTTGCTGCGCATGCTTTTGGTGAGCTGCTTGCTCTCATCCCAGAGACGCGTTTCCTGCCGGATCGGCTCACCGGCTTCGATCGCCTTGATCTGCCGGGCGATCTCATGATCACAGGCCTTCTGGATCGCCGAGAAGGAATTCATGTTCTTGATCTCCACCTTCACGCCGAAAGGTTCATCCGGCCCGCGCCGCACCGAGATATTCACATCGCAGCGCAGCGATCCCTCCTGCATGTTGCCGTCGCTCACGCCCAGATAGCGCATGATCCGGCGGATCTCGGAGGCGTATTCCGCCGCCTCCCGGCCGGTGCGCAGATCGGGCTTGCTCACGATTTCAGCCAGGGCCACTCCGGCGCGGTTGTAATCGACCAGAGAGTGGGTGCTGCCCGCCAGGCGATCACTGCCGGCGTGCACGAGCTTGCCGGCGTCTTCCTCCATGTGCAGCCGCTCGATGCCGATCGTCTTGAGGTAGGTGTCCTTGCCCTTCTCGGCCACCTCCACCTCGATCCAGCCGTTCTCGGCGATCGGCTGGTCGTACTGGGAGATCTGGTAGTTCTTGGGCAGATCGGGATAGAAGTATTGTTTGCGGTCGAACTTGCTGTGCTCGGCCACCTGCAGGTTGAGAGCCAGGGCCGCCTTCACCGCATACTCCAGCACCTTTTCATTCAGCACCGGCAGAGTGCCGGGGAGCCCGAGCACCACGGGATCGATGTGGGTGTTGGGATCGTCGCCGAAGTTGGTGGAGGCGGCGGTGAAGATCTTGCTGGCGGTGCCCAGCTGCACATGGGTTTCCAGGCCGATCACGGCCTCCCATCCGCCCTGTCCGCTCGCCGCTGTCATGACCTGCATCCCACCTGGGCTGATCCTATGCAGCGGGCCTCGCCGAACCGTCGCGGGTTGGGGCGCTCGATGGTTGAAGCTGAACGAAACCCTGCGGACTCCTGAGCCGACCCCATGAGCGTCGAGAACGACCCCGTGCTGATCCTCGGTGGCGGCTTGATCGGCTTGGCGGTGGCCCACCAGCTGGCCAGCCGGGGGGAGCGGGTGCTGGTGCTGAGTCGGCGGCGCAGCGAGGCCGCCGGGTTCGTGGCCGCCGGCATGCTCGCCCCCCATGCCGAGGGGCTGTCGGGCCCGCTGCTGGCACTGGGCCAGGCCAGCCTGGCGCGGATTCCCGCCTGGGTGAGGCGGATCGAAACCGACAGCGGCCTTCGTTGCGGGCTGCGCCCCTGCGGAATCGTGGTGCCCTTCACAGCAGCCGAGCAGCGTGATGCCTACCCGACCGCCTGCTTCGGGCAACCCCTGTCGCGGGCTGATCTGGAGCGGGAAATTCCGGGCATCGGCCAGCGCTGGCGGGCAGGGCTGCTCTTCCCCCAGGATGGGCAGATCGACAACCGCCGCCAGCTGATGCGGTCCCTGGAGCGGGCCTGCGTGGAGCGGGGTGTGGCCTTCGAGGAAGGGGCCGAGGTGCTGGCGCTCTCCCGTCACCGGAGCGGTGCGCTCGAAGCGGTGCGCATCCGTCGCGCCCAGGGGGATGACGCCACCATCCCCAGCCAGCGGGCGGTGCTGGCCTGCGGCGCCTGGAGCGCCCGGCTGATGCACGAGCTGCCGGTGGCACCCATCAAAGGCCAGATGCTCTCCCTGCAGGGGCCCCGAGCGGCTCTGAAGCGGGTGCTGTTCGGTCCCGGCACCTATCTGGTCCCCCGCGAAGACGGTCTGCTGGTGGTGGGGGCCACCAGCGAGCCGGAAGCGGGCTTCGCAGAAGGGCTCACCCCGTTCGGGCAACGCCAGCTGCAGGCCGGCATCGAGGCCCTGCTGCCGGAAGCGGCCAGCTGGCCGCCGATGGAGCGCTGGTGGGGCTTTCGCCCAGGCACGCCTGACCAGGCCCCCCTGCTCGGTGCGAGCCCGATCCCGGGGCTGTGGCTGGCCACGGGGCACTACCGCAACGGCGTGCTGCTGGCGGCGATCACCGCGGAGTTGATCGCGGCGGTGATCCCCCAGGCGGGCGCCCCGGCCGGCTCTTCCCAGACCATCGCGGCTGAAGGGGCATCGCTGCTCAACAACTTCCGCTGGGATCGCTTTCCGGTGGGTGCGGCGGAATCACCCCGCTGACCAGACGAGCCTCCAAGAGCTCATCCAGGCTGCACGTTGGACTCCCGACCACGCAGCCCCTGCAGAGCCAGCACCTCCAGGGGCTCGGGCCAGCCCTTGAGGAGGTGGGCCCCCAGCGGTTCCACCTCCAGCTCCCCCGGCAGCAGCGCCTGCAGGTCGGCACTGATCAGGATCGGGTGCTGGGGATACCGGCGGGTGAGGCCCTCCAGGCGGCTGGCCACATTCACACTGGCCCCCACCACCGTGAACTCGAGCCGCTGGCTGGAGCCGAGGTTGCCAGCGATCACCTCACCCACATGCAGGCCGATGCCATGGCGCAGGGGGGGGCGATTCCTGGCGGCCAGCTCGCGATTGATGCCCTCCAGGCCACGCTGCATCGCCAGGGCAGCGCGCACCGCCGCCCTGGCCTCGAGCCGGTCGCCGCGGCTGCGGGGCACGCCGAACTCCGCCATCACCGAATCGCCGATGAACTTGTCGAGCAGGCCTTGCTCCGCCAGCACCGCCTCGGCCATGACCTCGAAGTAGCGGTTGAGCAGCGCGAACAGCTCCCCGGGATCCAGAACCGCGCTCAGGGGGGTGAACGCGACCAGATCGCTGAACAGCAGCACGCAGCGGCAGCGCTGGCCGCCGGCCCGGTTCCAGAGGGGCCCGGGGTTGCGCAGGATGTCGTTGAGCAGGGTCGGGGAGATCCGGTGGGCCAGCACCTGGTGCAGGTAGGCCCGCTCGCGCAGTTCCTCCCGGGCCTGGGCGGCCATGCGCAGGCCGCCACCGAGCAGGGGGCTCAGCAGCAGGGCCGCCAGGGGCAGGCTGAGCTGGGCCCAGAGCCAGAACCCGTAGGCCACGCCCAGAGCGCTGGCCATCAGCGCGATGGCCGCGGTGGCCGTGCCCAGGGCGGTGGTCGGGCGCGAGAGCACCACCAGAGCGGCAACACCCCAGAGCAGCAGCAGCAGCCCCGAACCCAGCGCCGGAAGCGGCCGCAGCCCATCACCGACGAGCACGTTGCCGACGGCCGTGGCCAGCACCTCGCTGCCGCTCATGGGGCCGTAGGGCGTTTCCTGCTGATCCCCCAGCTCCGGCGTCGTCGCCCCGATCACCACCGTGCGGTCGTTCCAGGTTTCCGGGGGAACCTGCTGGATGCGCCAGGCCGGCAGGGATGGCAGCGTTCCCGCCGGGCCGCGGAAGTTGAGGCCAAGCGGCTCCTCCGTCAGAGCTTCCGGCTGCACCAGGAAGGCCATCGGCAGTGGATGGGGAGGAGCGAATCCCGCCAGCTGCTCGCGCCACCAGCGCCGTCCGGGCACCGCCTCCGCCAGCCCGTCATCGCTCTGCAGCAGGACGGCAAGACCCGCCGGGCCCAGATCCAGCACGGGGCGGCTCAGCTTGATCTGATCCATCCCCTGTCGCCGCTCGAGCTGATACCCGCTGACCAGATGCACCCGCTCCCGCCAGGGAGCCAGCACGGCCTGGGCGGCCGCGTCATCGGCAGGCCCGTAGCGACTGGGCTGGCTGAATTCAATGTTGACCAGCACCCGCGCGGCACCTCCACGCAGGGTGATGGCGGCGAGTTCCGCCTGCAGGGCGCGGGGCCAGGGCCACGGCCCCATCCGCCGCAAGAGCGGCGAGGCCCGACGTTCCTCAGCCGTGAGCAGATCAGCCAGCCCCAGGGACTCGGAGTCGATCGCCAGGAGCAGGGGATTCTCCGGCGCCTCCCTGGGCCCCCGCCAGCGAAAGAACGCCCGGCGAGCCGGGCTGTCGAGACGGGCGAGGGCTCTTCCTGGAGGGGAGTCGCGCCAGACGGGGAGCGCCACGACCAGGGGCAGGGCCAGCGCCAGCCACCAGACGCGGAAGCGCCTCACGGCAGATTGTCGAGCTGACGCTCCAGTTCGGGCAGGGTCTCCATCGGGCTGGAGAAGCCATTGAGCAAGGCACTGGCACGGCGGCGGCGCGCCGCCTCCGCGCGGCTCAGTCGACGCGGCGGACTCCAGGCTCCATCGCTGTACACCACCTCTTCTCCCGTGCTGAGGCTGAAGCGCTGGCCATCACGGGCCTCCACCTGCACCGGTCCTTCCCAGCTGAAAATCCGCAGGAGCTCGGGGCTGGCTTCGAGAAAGACCGTGGTGCCCGAAATCGAAGCGGTGCCGACCCGGGTTCTGATCCGCAGAGGGGCGCCGTCAGGTCTTCCGGGCAGCAACCAGCCGATGATCTGGCCGCGCTTGAGTTCCACGCTGCGGTTCCCGATCAGGGCGAGGGAATCGCCTCCCAGACGGAACCGGCGTCCATCGGGGAAAGCGACCTGCAGCCTGCCGGGTTTGCGGGTGCGCAGCAGGGTGGAGGGCTCAAGCCGCTGGCCCCTGCGCGCGTCTGATTCCTGACCCTGGGGCGGGGTGACGTAGGCCGGCCGGGAGGGGATCTCCACCACCTGCGGCAAGGTAGGCAGGCCGCCACGGGCCTCGACAGGGAGGATCCCGGCGACCGCTGCAAGGCCGCCGAGGGCGAATGGAATCAGAGAGTTGAGACGGGGCATGGCCTCAATGAGAACCTCGCCCAATCGTGGCCGCTCAGTCTTCGCTGCGCCACACCTGATCGGCGGGCGTCCAGTCGCTCAGCTCGGAGGGCTGGAACCAGAGACCGATCTCGAAGACGGCGGTTTCCGGTGCATCGGAGCCGTGGATCACATTGCGGCCGATGTTCACCGCCAGATCACCGCGGATGGTGCCGGGTTCGGCCTCCAGGGGCTTGGTGGCACCGATCAGCTTGCGGGCACTGGCGATCACGCCGTCGCCTTCCCACACCATCGCCACCACCGGACCACTGGTGATGAAGTCGACCAGGCCGGCGAAGAAGGGGCGCTCGCGGTGCACGCCGTAGTGGCTCTCGGCCAGCTCGCGGCTGGGCACCAGTTGCTTGAGCCCCACCAGCTTGAAACCCTTGCGCTCGAAGCGACCGAGGATCTCCCCCACCAGCCCCCGCTGAACCCCATCGGGCTTGATGGCCAGGAAAGTGCGTTCAACGGCCATGACAAGGAAGGACGGCGGATCCGGCCCATCGTCCGCGCCGGCCCCACCCCTTGGCAAGCACCAGCGGCCACCCTCCTTAGATTCCCTGTTGACGCCTCACTCCGGGATCCCTCCGCTCCGCCATGGTTCTCGCCGATCCCACGGCCATGGGGGCCGACCCGACCCGCGGCTCCGCCCCCCCTGCTCCTGCCGGCGATGGCTGGAGCGTGGCCGACAGCAGCCGGCTCTACGGCCTCGACGGCTGGGGTGAGCCCTATTTCTCCGTGAGCGCCCGCGGGCACGTAATGGTGCAGCCGCGGGGGGAGCGGGGTGGCTGCCTGGATCTGGTGGAGCTGGTGCAGGGCCTTCAGGGGCGCGATCTCACCCTGCCGCTGCTGATCCGCTTCGACGACATTCTCGAAGACCGGCTGGAGAGGCTCCATGCCGCCTTTGAGCGGGCCATCGCCCAGTACGGCTACGGCGGCCGCTACCAGGGGGTGTTTCCGGTGAAGTGCAACCAGCAACGCCACGTGGTGGAACAGCTGGTGGAGAGTGGCCGCCAGTGGCATTTCGGCCTGGAGGCCGGCAGCAAGGCGGAACTGCTGATCGCCCTCTCCCTGGTGGACGATCCCGAGGCCCTGCTGATCTGCAACGGCTACAAGGACCAGCGCTACATCGAGACGGCGATCCTGGCCCGTCGGCTCGGCCGCCAGCCGGTGGTGGTGATCGAGCAACCCGATGAGGTGGAGCGGATCATCACCGCCAGTCGGGAGCTGGGGGCCGCCCCCCTGATCGGGGTGCGCGCCAAGCTGGCCAGCCGCAGCACCGGCCGCTGGGGCAGCTCAGTGGGCGAGCGCGCCAAGTTCGGCCTCTCGGTGCCCGATCTGCTGGCCACCGTGGAGGCCCTGCGCCGGGCCGATCTGCTCGGCGAGCTGCGCCTGCTGCACTTCCACGTGGGCAGCCAGATCAACGACATCGCCGTGCTCAAGGACGCCCTGCAGGAAGCAGGCCAGATCTATGTGCAACTGGCGGAGCTCGGGGCGCCGATGGGCTATCTGGATGTGGGCGGTGGCCTCGGCATCGACTACGACGGCAGCCGCACCGCCACGGCCGCTTCCACCAACTACTCCCTGCAGAACTACGCCAACGACGTGGTGGCCACGGTGCGGGAATGCTGCGAGCCGCGCGGGGTGCCGGTGCCCACCCTGGTGAGCGAGAGCGGCCGCGCCATCGTCAGCCACTTCAGTGTGCTCGTCTTCGACGTGCTCGGCACCGCCGGGGTGCCCGGGGAGGAGCCGGCGGGACAGCCGGAGGAACCGCTGATCGTGCGCAACCTGCGCGACACCCTGGCCTCGATCCGGGCCGCTGTGCGGGACACGCCAGGCAACGTTGACCACCTGCAGGAAGGCTGGACTGACGCCATCAAGTTCAAGCAGGACGCCCTCTCCGCCTTCCGGCTGGGCTACCTCAGCCTCACCGAGCGGGGAGCGGCTGAGCAGCTCTACTGGGCCTGCTGCCAGGCGATTGCGGAGCAGCTGGACAGCTGGAGCAACGACACCCCTATTCCCGACGACCTTCGGACCCTGCAGGCCACCCTGGCGGGCACCTACTACGCCAACCTCTCGATCTTCCGCTCCGCTCCCGACACCTGGGCGATCGATCAGCTCTTTCCGGTGATGCCCATCCACCGGCTCGAGGAACGACCCACCCGCCTGGGCAGCTTCGCTGACCTCACCTGCGACTCCGACGGCAAGCTGGCCCGTTTCATCGGCGCCGGCCAGGCCAAGCCGCTGCTGGAACTGCATGAGCCGCGGGCCGGAGAGCCCTACTGGATCGGCCTGTTTCTGGGCGGCGCCTACCAGGAAGTGATGGGCAACCTGCACAACCTGTTCGGCAGCACCAATGCGGTCCATATCCGTCTGGGTGCCAACGGGCGCTACCGGGTCGACCATGTGGTGAGGGGCAACAGCAACGCCCAGGTGCTCGAAGCGATGGAACACGATCCCGATGCCCTGCTGGAGCGCCTGCGGGTGGCCAGCGAAGCGGCCATTCACCGCGGCACCTTGCCGCTGCCCGATGCCGGTCGGCTGATGGCCCATCTGGAGAGCAGTCTGCGCCAGAGCACTTACCTGCAGACCTGAGAGGAGCCAACCATGTGGGGAGATGAGCCGCAGCTGAAGGTGGTACGGGAGCGCATGAAACTGCTGCTGGACATCCACCATGAGGAGCTGGCACCGGTGCGCCGTCTCGTTGCCAGCGGGGAGCTGATCATGCGGCAGGGTGATCCTGCCGAAAGCCTGATGCTGCTCACCAGCGGCAAGGTGGCGATCCAGGTCCGGTTGATCGAACCCGAGCCCCACACCCTCGCCGTGATCGAGGCCGAGGAACTGCTGGGGGAGATGGGCCTGTTCGGCTCAGGTCAGCACTCCGCCGATGTGCGGGTGGTGGAGGGCCCCGCCGAGCTGGTGGAGGTGAGCGTGGATAACTTCCTCAAGACCCTGCTCTTCGATGTGGACCTTGCCATGGAGATGCTGGCGCTGGTGAGCCAGCGCTGCATGCGCAGCAATGAGGTGATTGCCCTGCTGCTCAGCGGCATTGCCGCCGGCGAGAGGGGCGACACGACCCAGCTGAGCCAGCTGGAGAAGGCGATCCAACCCCTGAATTACTGCCTGAGCACAGCGATGGAGCGGCTGGTGACGATCGGCAAAGCGCGCTCGCCCCATCCTTCCTCCCCAGCCCTCAAGCCTTAGCGGGGAAAGGCCTGCAGCAGGGCCCCGGTGGGAATGGGGCCGAAGCTCAGCAGGATCAGCACCCAGATCAGCTTGCAGGCCATGTGCAGGGATTGATCCACCCCCAGCCCGTAGCGGTGGCGGCACTTGCCGTAATCGATCAGGGCATGGAGGCCCCACTCGGCCAGACCAAGCCAGATCACGCCCGTGATCACGCTCACGAAGAAGGCGTGAATCCCGGAATGGGCCAGCAACCACCAGGGCCAGGGGAGGGTGTGATCTTTGCCGGGACACTTCTCCACCGCCATCCGATCACTCTGGAGGCCGAAGTCAGCAACGAAGTGGCCCATGGCCAACAGGGTGAAAAGCCCGAGGCCGACAATGGCCTGGGCACCATCCAATGCCATGGCGGTGATCAGCTATCCCCTCAGCTTGCCGCTTCAAGGGACCGCTCCGCTGGATGCATGGCCACCATCGGCCCCGGAGAACTCACTGGTCAGCGCTCAGCGGGCGCAGAAGCGCACCTTCAGCGCGAGCCGATCCATCGGTGATGGCAACTCGTCGGCCTCGAACGGGGGGGGGGCATCCGCCATCACTCCCCTGGCCAGTATCGGTCGGGATCCCGCTTCGATCTGCACCTCCAGCGGGGTCGGTGTCCCCAGCCCAATCGCCTCGGCCAGCTGCCTGGCCTGGAGCAGGGCATCCCGATAGGCAAGCCGCAGCAACGCAGCGCGGATGGCGGCATCTGCGTTCTCATCGGCCTGGGGTTGCACCGGGTTGAGGCGGACACCGGGCAGCGACCCCACCGAGCGGATCAGCGCCTGCAACCGGGCCGGGGCGAGCACCCCGCTCACCTGCAGGCTGGCCTCCACGGCCGCAGGGCGTTTCGGGCTTGCGGCCCGCCGCCGGGTCGAAGGGGAACTCACCGCCAGCTCCTTCACCTCCAGACGCTGCAGGGCCTGGCGCACATCAGCCAGCCGTCGCTGCAGCTCGCCCAGGGCCCCATCGGAGCTGGCGGCTTCGCCCGAAAGCGCCAGAGACACCCTCAGCAAGGCGATGCTGCGCTTCTGCTCAGCCATGCCCCTGGCTTCAAGCAGCGTCCCATCACAGCGCAGCTGCACCTGCTGGGCTTCCGCTGGCGGAGCGAGCGGAAGCAGCAGCAGGGCCAGGGGCCACAAGACCATGGGGCGACCGGGGCGAACCATGGGCAGACGGTGGCGAAGAACGTAGTGAAGACAGGGTGATGGTCAGAGCGAAAACTGAGGCCCTAGAAGGGCCGCAGGGAGCGGAATGAGCCCATCTTCGCCACCTATCCTGCGCGACAGGCTGTCCAGGCAAGGCCCTGGCCGGACGTTCCCCCTTTGAGCGCTGAACCTCAGGATGTCATTGCTGGAGGTATGGGTCTCAGCCATCGTCGTGATGGTTCTGCTGTTGCCGCTGCAGATCCTGGTCCGGCGACTTCGACTGCCGAAGCTGCCCATCCAGCTGGCGACCCTGTCGATTCTGAGCTGGGCGCTGGTGCGCAGCCTGCCGCTGATCCTCCTGCCCGTCCATTACCGGACCTGGATCTCCACCATCGACGAATTGATGTTCAGCTATCTGGGCATCCGCATGGCCCTCTGGGGATTCCTGGAGCTACCCGCCGCCCTGGGCCTGAGAAAGGAACCGGCGCAGATTCTGCTGCAGTTGTTGATGCTGGGAGGCGGCACCGTGGCCACGGTGATCCTCGTGCAGGAGCAGGCCCGCTTCAACCTGGTCAGCCTGGTCACCACCTCGGCCGTGCTCACCGCCATGGTGGGCCTGGCGGCCCAGGAACCTCTCAAGGATCTTTTCGCGGGTCTGGAGCTCCAGTTCGATGATGTCTTCACCGTGGGTGATTTCCTCGACCTTGGTGATGGGACCATGGGGGTGGTGGTGTCGATCAACTGGCGCGACACCTGCCTGAAGGACATCACCGGCTCGCTGGTGGTTGTTCCCAACACCCAGGTCACCGAGGTGGTGGTGCGCAACCACGTGGCCTTTGGCGTGATGGGCAACCGTTTCGATATCGGCCTCGACTACAGCCTCCCCCCCTCCAGGGCCCGTCAGTTCCTGCTGGATGTGCTGGACAAGCATCCCCGGGTGCTCGACGATCCCCCTCCGGCGGTGAGGGTGCAGGCCTTTGCCGACAGCGCCATCACCTACGACATCCTGGCCTTCCAGAGGCCAGGAAACCAGAGCGATCTGCTCGACCTGCGCAGTGAACTGCTCGAGCAGATCTGGTTCACCCTCGAGCGGGCCGGCCAGAGCGTTCCCTATCCGGTGCGTGAACTGCGGCCGAAGCGCAGCATCCTCGATGCCGGACATCCCGAGCAGCGCGGCATGGAGCATCGGCGCAGCCTGCTCAGCCGCAACCCCCTGTTCGGCGACCTCAGTGAAGAGGAGATGTTCCAACTGGCCACGGCCACCCGCTGCCTGCGATTCGCCCCTGGAGAGGTGGTGGTGCGGGAAGGGAACCCCGGCGACTCCCTCTTCCAGGTGGTTCAGGGTGTGGTCGAGGTGCTCAAGAGCCAGGAGGAGGCCGAGCCGTTCCAGGTGGCCTGCCTCAGGCACGGGGATGTCTTCGGCGAGATGTCGATGCTCACCGACAGCCGCCGCAGCGCCACGGTGCGGGCCCTGGAGGAATGCCTGCTGCTGGAGGTGTCACGGCCCAGCCTGGGACCCCTTCTGCTGAACAACCCTCCCCTGATGGACCGGCTGGCCCACCTGGTGAGCAAACGCCGGGGTGAACTGGAGGGGATGGAGCGCGAGAAGGTGAAGGCCCATGAGAATCAGTTGCTCAGGCGCATGAAGCAACTGTTCGAGAACCTCACCCTCTGAGGCCGGCCTCAGCCGCTGTAGCAGCGGGAGAAGGCCTCCTGAGTCGCTGAGCTTTTGGGCAACTGGGACTGACCCGAAGTATGCCGCCCCAGCAGTGCCTGGTATTGGCTGCTGCTCATCTTGCCCTGACTGACGAATTCACCATCAGCTGTGAAGCGGGCCACTTCACAGCTGCAGACGTAGGTGGTGTTCCCGGATGGATCACCCGCCGCCACGGCTCCAGAGCCTGAGGAGGTGGAGTCCTGGTTCTCCTCGTAGCCGTCTTCAGGGCCCACATAGCCCTGACCTTCCAGCACCACGAAGTCGTACAGGCCGTCGTCAGCTCGGGTGAGCACGTAGGTGGTGCCCTTCACGCCCAGCACCTTGGAGCCGAGGCAGGCCTTCTGGGGACCACTCACCAGCACGGCACCCCTGCTCAGGCGAAAGCAGCTGTTGCCGAGAGTGATCACGCTGGAGCGGCCCATGAAGCCCGTGGCGCGGCCATCGAAGAGGAGCTCGGCCCTGCTCTTGCCGGTGCGCACCTGCTGCCCGGAGCGGGCCACCTGGTTGACCCGGGCGGCCTTTCCATTGATGTAAACCTCGCGACCATCCACCAACCTCTTGATGGTGGCCTGCTGAAACGCTGCGGCATGAAGCGGAGAAGCGGGAGCCATCAGCACGGCCTGCAGCAGGCCAACCTGAAGGAGTCCAGCAAACGTTGCACCAACGCGGCGGTTCATGAGGCCAGTCACTGGACGATCTGATCAAGACTAACCCTGATTCTGCTCGTAATACTCACTCGGTTGCATGGTGAACACCTCCTGGGCTCCCTGACCCCTGATCTCATACTCGCCCACCCGCTCCAGATTCCATGCGGGGTCGGCATTGGCCGCCACCACCCTGCTGAGGATGATGTCGCGTCCCGACTGCTTGGCCACGCCCTCCAGGCGGCTGGCCATGTTCACCGTGTCGCCGATCACCGTGTAATCCATCCGTGAAGCGCAGCCGATGTTGCCGCTGATCACAGGCCCGCCACTGAGGATCATCACCTGCTCCCAGGGGTCCTTCCCCTGGGTGGCCCAGCGCTCGTTGAGGGAGTCCATCTGGTGCTGGAGCTCCAGAATCGCTTCCAGGGCCGACTGGACCTCGACGGCGATTCCCCGGTTTAGGGGGACACCGAACACAGCCAGGACGGCGTCACCCATGTACTTGTCGATGATCGCCCCTTTCCGCTGAAGCGTATCAACGACGACAGCAAAATACTCATTCAATTGCTGTACCAATTCACTGGCCTTGCCTTCCTTGCTCATCTGGGTGGTGCGCTGGGTGAAGCCACGCACGTCGCAGATGAACACCACCACCTCCGAGACCTTGCCACCCAGCATTTCATCGGCTTCCTCAGGCTGACTGGCGATCTGAGCCGCCACAGCAGGGGAGAGGTAACGCTCCAGCATCCGCCGCAGGCGAAGCCGGTTCCATTGAAGGCGCACCGTGGCATCCCCGGCACTGACCAGACCGGTGGCGAGGGTGAGGGCCGAGAGACCCACCAGGCCGATCCCCGTCCCTGAGGCGCTCACCAGGATCAGGCCCAGGACCACCATCCCGCCGGAGAGAAGCGCCAGGACGCCGAGACGAACCAGTGGTTTTTCAGCTCGGGCACTGGCCAGGCCCAGGGCCAGCATCCCCAGCCCGAGCATCGGGGCCACGTACCAGGCCCTTGGATGAATGTAGAGAGCCCGGCCCTCCAGACGGTTGGCGATCTCGGCAGCGTGAATCTCCACGCCGGGCATGCCCTCGGCTCCCGCGAACGCCGTGCGGTGAATGTCCTGCAGCACGCTGGCGGTGGGGCCGATCAGCACCACCTGATCGCGGAAGACACCCTGCTGATCGAGCCGGGAGAAGCTGCCCGACTCCAGCACCTCCCAGATCGGAATCGTGGGGATCGTGCGCGGCGGGCCGTAGGGATCCACCAGGGGGCGCCAGTCGGCCAGCAGCGGCGGCGGCGGAATTTCTGCCAGACCGCCCTTGGCGATCAGCTGGGTGGAGAGCCCCGGAGGCACATCCAACATGCCTGACTGTCGCAGCTGCTCGGCATAGGTGCTGGGGCGCAGACGGATGTAGCCATCAGGATCCTGCAGGCCATTGAGAAGTCCGGAGCTGCGGGCCCCTGCGGCCTCGATCAGGAAGGGCATCGCAGCGCTGAGGGTCAGCCCCCCCACCCGGCCGCGGCTTTCAAACACCTGGGCACCAAGCACCACCTTGCCGCTGTGGCGCTGCAGGGCCTCGGTCAGGGCCTGATCATCCTCCGGGCCATGGCTGCTGGGGGCATCGAAGAGAAGGTCGAAACCCACCACCCGGGCACCGGCGGAAAACAGGCGATCCAGCACACGGTCGTAGATGGCCCGCGGCCATGGCCAGGCCGCCAGGCGTCGCAGCTCCTTGTCCTGGCTCAGGTCGGCGTTCTGCCCCTGAACCAGGCTGTAGTCGTCGATGCCGACGATCACCACCCCGCCCGGAGGCTGGCGCGGACCGCGCAGCTCCTGGGTGCGGGAGGACAGATCCAGCTGCCAGCGCTCGTAGATGTCGGGGAACAACCCGAAGCCGAGCGCGCAGGCTCCTGCCCAGCCCACGAACACCCCGTAGCGGCGCAGCCATGTGATCGCTCGGGAGGTCATGGGCTCAGGGGCTTCAAAGATGCTCCATCAACGTGAGCTGATAGCTGGTGAGGGCAAGCTTGGTGCCCAGATCGCGGGTGAGGGCCAGCAACAGTTCCGTGACGGCATCTGGCTCCCACTGGCGCAGGGTATCGAAATCATGGCGCTCCAGCACCCAGCAGCTGCCGTCGAGATCAGCAGTGACATTGGCGGTGCGGGGCGCGCCGGAAAGAAAGGAAATTTCGCCGAAGCACATCCCCGGCTCGAAGGTGGCCAGGCGGGATTCATGGGTCTGGCCATCGCTGCCCCGCATTTCGACGGTGATCGTGAAGCGTCCCTCCCTGACCAGAAAGAGCTCATGGCCTGGATCACCCTTGGTGATCACCAGGTCATCCTTGGCAAAGGTGCGGCACTGCATCAGGTCGGCCAGGGTCTGGCGATGGCCGGGCTGCAGCATGCCCAGAAAGCCCAGCGTCTGATCGATCTCCGTGGTGAAAGGAGGGGTGCGGTCCTCCTCACCACTCTTCAGGAGTAGATCCTCGGCCCACTCCAGCGCCTGATCCAGCTGAGCGAACTTCGGCATCTCCTCCTCTTCACTGGCCACGCTCAGGGTGCGTGGAAGGTCGAGATGTTGGGCCCTGGCCAGCAGAACGATCACGCCACTGCGCCGCAGGGACGTGAGCTCGTTCAGGAACAACCCTCTGGATTCCTCCGGCAATTCGGTGACGTGGGCCACATCCAGCACCAGGATCCAGGCGTCAGCCATGATCTCGCTGAGCTCGGAGAGCAGCCGCTCGATCGCGGCGAAATCCAGCACTCCCTGGGCGTGCACGATCCGGATCGCATCCCGCCGCTCCTGCAGGAGCCTGGCCTGGTCAACCGCTCGCCAACGCCGCGACTGCCGCTGGGTGCCCTTGTAGGAACGGCGGATCGTGGAACTGGTCTGGGGGTATTGGTTGAAGAGACTGAGTCCGAGGCTGTCGGAGAGCTCATTGCAGACCGCAATGCCGCGCACACTGTTGCCCAGCACATCCAGAGGCGGCGAATAGGTGGCGATGCCGAGCCGACCGGGCACCATGGCCAGCACCCCGCCGCCCACGCCACTCTTGGCGGGCATGCCCACGTCGTAGAGCCACTGACCGGCGAAGTCGTAGGTGCCGCAGGTGGCCATCAACGCCAGCATGCGCACAGTGATCTCCGGCGTGAGTGGCCTGGCGCCGGTGAAGGGATTGTGACCCTGGCAGGCGAGGGTGGCGGCCATCACCGCCAGATCGTGGCAGGTGACGGTGATCGAGCACTGCTTGAAATAGAGATCGAGCGACTCTTCCGGATCATCCTCAATGATTCCGAAATTGCGCAGCAGGTGTCCGATCGCCCGGTTGCGATGGCCGGTGGAGCGCTCCGACTGGAACACCTCCCGGTCGATGCTCAGACGACGTCCGGCCAGTTCGCTGAAGAAGTCGAGCATCAGAGCTTCGGCCTGATGCGGATCGTGGTTCCAGATCTGCGCCGTCGTGGCGATGGCCCCGGCGTTGATCATCGGATTGCGGGGGCGGCCCGTCTTCTGATCAAGGCTGATGGCGTTGAAGGCATCCCCTGAGGGCTCCACACCCACCTTCGTGGCCAGGTGCTGGCCTGAAAACAACTTCAGGGCCAGGCCATAGGCAAACGGCTTGGAGATCGACTGGATCGTGAACGGCTTGCGGGTGTCGCCCACTTCGTAGAGGCGGCCATCGACCGTGGCGATCGAGATGCCGAAATCAGAGGGATTCGCCTTGGCCAGCTCGGGGATGTAGTCAGCTGGAGCGCCGTCCTCAAGCAGGGAGTAGCGACGGTGGAGATCCGCCAGCAGCCCTTGAATGACATCGGCCGTGCTGCTGGGGGTATCGATCATGCGAGCAGGCTCAAGCGGGGTGGGATACCGGTGAGCACAGATACCAATCGGTGTCGGGCGGGTCAGTCTGTAGCGGGCAATACGTGGCAACCATTCAGGAGAGCCGAGCGATCAGGTCGGCTCGGGCCTGCTCCAGGGCCGGGTCAAGGGCGGCGGCATCACGGCCTCCCGCCTGGGCCAGGTGCGGACGACCGCCACCACCACCTCCACAGCGCTTGGCCACCGCAGCAATGAAAGGCCCGGCTTTCGGCCCGGCGTCGATCACCTGGGCACCGAAGGCTGCCACCAGGATCAGCTTGCTGGACTCGGCGGTGTCGGGCAGGCCACCGAGGACGACGGCGCCGGCCGGGCCAAGCGTCTCCTGGAGCTGCTGGGCGGCCGGCTGAAGGGCGGCACCCTCCACCCCATCGAGGCGTGCCACCAGCACTCGGAACGCACCCACCTCCTGCGTCTGGGCCGCCAGTGCCGCGACCCTGGCCCTGGCCAGCTCCGAGCGAGCGGCCTCCAGGGCCCTGGCCGTGGCCTTGAGGTCGTCCTGAAGACCGCTCACCCGCGCCAGGATCTCACCGGGCTGCACCTTGAAGCGTTCCGTAAGGGCCCGCACCACGCTGTCGCGTTCCCTGAGGTAATCGAGCACCGCCGGGCCGGCCACCGCTTCGATGCGTCGGATGCCGGCCGCCACGCCGGTCTCGCTCACGATCCGGAACAGGCCGATCTCGGCGGTGTTGGCCACATGGGTGCCGCCACAGAGCTCCATCGACACCCCCGGGACATCCACCACCCGCACCGTCTCCCCATACTTTTCGCCGAACATGGCCACGGCCCCGGCGGCACGGGCCCGCTCCAGCTCCATCTCTTGCACCTCCAGGGCGTGGGCCTCGGCGATCCAGCCGTTGATCCGCTCCTCGATCCGCTCCAGTTCCTCGGCGCTCAGGGCACGGGGACAATGGAAATCGAAGCGCAGCCTCTCGAAATCCACCAGGGAGCCGGCCTGGGAGATCGAGGCATCCACCAGCTGCTTGAGAGCCGCCTGCAGCAGATGGGTGGCGGTGTGATGGGCCTGGACACGCCGGCGACAGGCACGGTCCACCAGGGCGGTCAGGGTGTCACCCAGGGTCAGCTCGCCCCGCTCGATCCGGCCGTGGTGGACGATCAGCTTGCGCTGGTGGCTGACCGCTTCGATCCGCACGATCACCCCGGCCTCGGGCCCAGCGCCCGGAGCACCGCCCGCCAGCACGCCGCGATCACCGATCTGGCCGCCGGATTCGCCATAGAACGGCGTGGAATCGAGCACGATCTGGACGGCATCGCCCGCCACCGCAGCCTGGGCCTGCTCACCATTCACCACCAGGGCCATCACCTGGCTGGGGTGCTCCAGGGCCTCATAACCGCGGAACTCCGTGGCCGGCAGCTGCTCGGCCATGGCCTCGATCGCCCCCTGCAGGGTGAGATCCAGCCGCACCGAGGCGGCCTTGGCCCGCTGGCGCTGGGCCTCCATCGCCGCCTCGAAGCCGGCCAGGTCGACGGCCAGCCCATGCTCCTCGGCGATCTCCTCGGTGAGCTCCAGGGGGAAGCCGTAGGTGTCGTAGAGCTCGAAGGCCTGCTCCCCGCTGATCTGCTCAGGCCGGGCCGAGAGCACCTCCGCCAGAAGCTTCTCACCGCGCTCGAGGGTTTCCAGGAAGCGGGCCTCCTCCCGGGCCAGCTCAGCCATAATCGCCTCGCTCCGCTCCTCCAGTTGGGGATAGGCCTCCGCCATCAGGGCGATCGCCGCCTGCCCCATAGCCGGCAGGAAGGGGGTGTCGATGCCCAGCAGCCGGCCATGGCGCACCACACGCCGAAGCAGCCGCCTCAGGATGTACCCACGGCCCAGATTGGAGGCGGTCACCCCATCGGCGATCAGCTGGGTGATGGCGCGGCTGTGGTCGCCGATCACCTTCAGGGAGGTCTGGCCGCGGGGGTCCAGCTGCCGATAGTCGATCCCAGCCAGGGTGGCGGCGGTTTCGATCAGCGGATAGATCAGGTCGGTTTCGTAGTTGTTCGAAACCCCCTGCAGGATCTGGGCCATGCGTTCCAGGCCCATGCCGGTGTCGATGTTGCGGTTCTCCAGCGGCGTGAGGTTGCCCTCGGCGTCGCGGTTGAACTGCATGAACACCAGGTTGTAGAACTCGATGAAGCGGCTGTCGTCCTCCAGGTCGAGGTGGTCGTCACCGAGCTCGGGCCGGAAATCGTAGTAGATCTCGGAGCAGGGACCGCAGGGTCCGGTGGGACCCGACACCCAGAAGTTGTCGGCCTCACCCAGGCGCACGATCCGCCGGGGGTCGACCCCCACCGTGTCGCGCCAGATCGCCGCCGCTTCGTCGTCGTCGCGAAAGACACTGACCACCAGATGCTTCGGATCGAGACCGAACACCCCTGTGGAGAGCTCCCAGGCCCAGGTCATCGCCTCGGCCTTGAAGTAATCGCCGAAGGAGAAGTTGCCGAGCATCTCGAAGAACGTGTGATGCCGGGCCGTGCGGCCCACGTTCTCGATGTCGTTGGTGCGGATGCACTTCTGGCTGGTGGTGGCCCGCGCGGCCGGCCTCGGCGCCTGCCCCAGGAACACCGGCTTGAAAGGCAGCATTCCGGCGATGGTGAGCAGCACCGTGGGGTCATCAGGCACCAGCGAGGCGCTGGCCATGCGGCGGTGCCCCCGGGCTTCGTAGAAGGCCAGGAAGGCCTCGCGGATTTCGGCGCCGCTGCGGGGGCGTGGGTGCCGCTCGGAGCGGGCGGATGAGGTGGCAGCCATGGCCGGACGCGGCAAATCAACCCTGGAGAGGGCATGATCGCCCAGCACAGGCCCCTCCCGTTCCGACTGCTCCCCGTGCCCGCCCTGACGGCCCCATCCGACCACCGCGCCCAGCTGCGCCTGCAGTCGATCGCCTGGGCCCTGCTGGCAGCCGCCACGGCCCTGGCACTGGCCCTGGTGCTGGGGTTGAGGCCGGCCCTGAGGGCTGGTGGCTGTGGCTTTTTCTACGGGTTGCTGGCCTTTCATCTGCAGCGGGTCGATCCCGACGACAGCCACCTGCAGGCCGGCCTGGTGGGGGCGGTCTGCGGCATCCGCAGCCTGGGCACCAGCCCCGATCTGCCGGCCATCGGTGCCCTCATGGGCGCAGGCGGGCTGCGCTTGCTGCCGGGCCTGGCGCTGGAGCTGCTGCTGGTCTGGCTGCCGCTCTGGCTGCCTCTGGCGGGCAGTGCCCTGGTGCTTCACTCCCTGCAGCGCCGGCTGTCGACCCTGAGGCCCTGAGCGGGCCGGTGGGCGCGCCATCCGGCAGAGTGCCCGGGGAGTCGCTCCGCTCACGCGAGCCGAGGCGATGTCCGTGGTCGATGTCCGTGGTTGCTGCCGGTGTTCTCGATGCGACGCCACCCATGCTCTGAGGGGTCCCAGCAGCCATGAGCCTGCTGCACGCCACCTGGCTGTCGAGGGAAACCGCGGCCGTGCCCGCCCTTGGCGGTGGTTACAGGCCAGGGCTGCTGCTCTGGGGGGATACCTGGCGCGTGGCGGAACCACAGGCCCCGGCAAGCGAGCCGCCGCTGCACCCCCTCAGCCTCGATCAGGACGACCTCGGCGCCTGGCTGGAGGAAGCAGACCTCTGGACCGAGGATTTCCGCCCCGCGGGGGCCAACCTCTGCCTGCCCAGCCGCCGGCAGGGCGCCAGGGGGAAAAGGAAAACCGACAGCAGCAGCTGGAGCGGCCTGCCGCTGCAGGCGGGTGAGCCGATTCCGAAATCGGTGGAGTGGTGGCCCTGGCGCGTGGAGGGCTGGTGGCTGGAGCCTGGTGCCGCCACGATCTGGCTGGGGCGCCTGCCCCTCTCGGGCGACCATCCCGACCTGGCCGATGACCTGCGCTGGTGGAGCCACCTGCAGCGCTGGTCGCTGAGCCTGCTCTCGCGGGGCCGGCTGCTGCCCCAGGTGGAGGCGGGACGCGCCCGCTGGCTGCCACTGATCAACCGCGAGGACGACCGGCGTCGCCTGGAGGATCTGGCCTCGCGCCTGCCCCAGGTGGCCCTGGCGGCCCTGGAGCCCGGCCAGGGAGAGGCCGGCGTTTCACTGGCGTGCTGGCGGCCGGGGTCCGGACGGCGACGGCTGGCTTCGATCCTCACGGATCTGGTGGATGCGCGCATGCGCGCGGGCTTCACCCCCGCGCCGGAGGGGCTGGACCCACTGCTGGCGGCCTGGCAGCGGGCGCTCGGACCCGGAGACGGGCGCCTCGATCTGGATGACGACGACTGCGAGCGCCTGCAGGTGGCCACCCACCACTGGCGCGAAGCGGTGGCCGGCCGGGTGGAGCCGGCCCGGGCCTGCCTCGAGCTCGACACCCCCGGCGAGGGGGAGGAGTTGTGGCCCCTGCGCTTCAGCCTGCAGGCCGAAGCCGACCCAAGCTTGCTGCTGCCCGCCGCCGGCGTCTGGGCCGCCGGGGCCGGCGCCCTGCAGCTCGGTGAAGCTGAACTCCAGCAGCCCGGCGAACTGCTGCTGGAGGGCCTGGGACGGGCCCTGCAGGTGTTTGAGCCGATCGAGCGGGGCCTCGACACGGCCACACCCGAGCGGATGGCGCTCACCCCGGCCGAAGCCTTCGTGCTGGTGCGCACCGCCGCGTTGAAGCTGCGCGACGTGGGTGTGGGCGTGGTGCTGCCCCCCAGCCTCAGCGGCGGCCTGGCCAGCCGGCTGGGCCTCTCGATCGAAGCCGATCTGCCCGAGCGCTCCCGGGGCTTCAGCCTCGGCGAAAGCCTGCAATGGCACTGGGAGCTGATGATCGGCGGAGTCACGCTCACCCTGCGCGACCTGGAGCGGCTGGCCGGCAAACGCAGCCCGCTGGTGCAGCACAACGGGGCCTGGATCGAGCTGCGTCCCGGTGATCTGCGCCATGCCGAGAAGTTCTGCGCCCTCGATCCTGTTCTCAGCCTCGATGACGCCCTGCGCCTGACCGGCAACGAGGGGGAGACCCTGCAGCGGCTGCCGGTGCACCGTTTCACCGCCGGCCCGAGGCTGCAGGCGGTGCTGGAGCAGTACCACCAGCAGAAGGCTCCCGATCCCCTGCCGGCTCCCGAGGGCTTCGCCGGGCAGCTGCGGCCCTACCAGGAACGGGGGCTGGGCTGGCTGGCCTTCCTGCACCGCTTTGATCAGGGGGCCTGCCTGGCCGACGACATGGGCCTGGGCAAGACCATCCAGCTGCTGGCCTTCCTGCAGCACCTCAAGGCGGAGAAGGAACTGAAACGTCCGGTGTTGCTGGTGGCTCCCACCTCGGTGCTCACCAACTGGCTGCGGGAGGCGAAGGGCTTCACCCCGGAGCTGAGCGTGGTGGAGCACTACGGCCCCCGGCGGCCGTCCACCCCCGCCGCCCTGAAGAAGAAGCTGGAGGGGGTGGATCTGGTGCTCACCAGCTACGGCCTGCTGCAGCGCGACAGCGCACTGCTGAGCAGCCTCGACTGGCAGGGGCTGGTGATCGATGAAGCCCAGGCGATCAAGAATTCCTCGGCCCGGCAGTCACAGGCAGCCCGCGAGCTGGCCCGGCCGCTCAAGCAGAGCCGTTTCCGCATCGCCCTCACCGGCACGCCGGTGGAGAACCGGGTGAGCGAGCTCTGGGCCCTGATGGACTTTCTCAACCCGAAGGTGCTGGGGGAGGAGGAGTTCTTCCGCCAGCGCTACCGCCTGCCGATCGAGCGCTACGGCGACATGGCGTCGGTGCGCGACCTCAAGGCCCGGGTGGGTCCGTTCATCCTGCGGCGCCTCAAGACCGACCGCTCGATCATCTCCGACCTGCCCGAGAAGGTGGAACTGAGCGAATGGGTGGGGCTCTCCCCCGAACAGGTGAAGCTCTACCGCCGCACCGTGGAGGAGACCCTCGATGCGATCGCGCGGGCACCCGTGGGCAAGAAGCACGGCCAGGTGCTGGGCCTGCTCACCAAGCTCAAGCAGGTCTGCAACCACCCGGCCCTGATGCTCAAGGAACCGGAGGTGGGGACAGGCTTCAGCGCCCGCTCAGCCAAGTTGCAGCGCCTTGAGGAAATCGTGGAGGAAGTGATTGAGGCCGGCGACCGGGCCCTGCTCTTCACGCAATTCGCCGAATGGGGGCACCTGCTCCAGGCCCACCTGCAGCAGCGCTTTCACCAGGAGGTGCCCTTCCTCTACGGCAGCACCAGCAAGGCGGAGCGTCAGGCGATGGTGGATCGCTTCCAGGAGGATCCCCGGGGCCCTCAATTGTTCCTGCTCTCGCTCAAGGCAGGCGGCGTGGGCCTCAACCTCACCAGAGCCAGCCACGTGTTCCACATCGATCGCTGGTGGAATCCAGCAGTGGAGAACCAGGCCACCGACCGCGCTTACCGCATCGGCCAGACCAACCGGGTGATGGTTCACAAGTTCATCACCAGCGGCTCGGTGGAAGAGAAGATCGACCGCATGATCCGAGAGAAGGCCCGACTGGCCGAAGACATCGTGGGCAGCGGTGAGGAGTGGCTGGGTGGCCTCGACCCCGGCCAGCTGCGCGATCTGGTGTCCCTTGAGGAGTGATCCGGTGATGGCCGGAGCGATTGTTCTGCTGGCCGATGGGAACGGCACCCCAAGGCTGCTCGACTGGCTGGATCATCACCAGCCCCTGCTCGATGGATACCCCCTGCTGGCCCCCGCTGAATTGGCCGGCGATCTGGCCCGGGATGAACGCACCGCCGGCCTGGAGCTGACCACGGAGGGGGGATTGGCTGCCGGCGGCGACATCCAGCTGGCCGAGCGGATCCTGAGCGGCGCGGTCAGCGCCGTGCTGTTCTTCGTGGATCCAGCCACCGCCCTGGCCGGCACCCCCGACCTGCGCCTGCTGCTGCGGGTCTGCGCCCTGGCCGACACGCCCCTGGCCCTGAACGAGGCCACCGCCACCCTGGCCCTGCGAGGCCTGGGTCGCTGCCGGCTGGCCTATCTGATCTTCAACCCGGTGGCCGGCCAGGGGGACCCCAATGAGGATCTGGCCCTGATCCGGGCCCTGCTGGAGCCGCAGCTGGTGCTCAACGTGGTGATGACCCGCCCGGATCGTGACCCTGCCGATCAGACACGGGAGCTGGTGGACATCCTGCAGGCACGGCCCGAACCCGAGAGCGGCAGCGTGATGATCCTGGCCAGCGGTGGTGATGGCACGATCTCGGCCGTGGCGGGGGCCGTGATCGAGACCGGCATCCCCCTGGGGGTGATCCCCCGGGGCACCGCCAACGCCTTTGCCAACGCCCTGGACATCCCCACCGACCTGGAGGGGGCCTGCCGCACGATCCTGGCCGGACACACCCGGGTGGTGGACGCGGCCCGTTGCAACGACACGCCGATGATCCTGCTGGCGGGCCTCGGCTTCGAGGCGGGGATGGTGGACCGGGCCACCCGGGAGCTCAAGACCATGCTGGGCCCCCTGGCCTATGTGCTCGCGGGCGCCCAGCAACTGGCCACCCAGGAACCCTTCCAGGCGAGGCTGACCATCGAGGGACAGGTGACCGAGTTGCAGACCGGGGCGATCACGGTGGCGAATGTGGCCCCGGCCACCTCAGTTCTGGCCCAGGGGTTCGGCCAGGTGATCCCCGACGACGGCCTGCTGGAGATCACCATCGCCTCCCCCATCAACCGGCTGCAGGGGCTGAACACCTTCGCCTCCCTGGTGGCCTCCGCCGTGGTCCGCACACCGACCAACCGGCCCGATCTGCTCTGTCTGCGGGCGCATGAGATCACGATCAGCACCGATCCGCCCCAGAAACTGGTGATCGACGGCGAACTGATCGAGGCCGAACCGATCAACATCGTCTGCCTGAGCGGAGCACTGACGGTGTTGGCCCCTCTCCCCGTGGACTGAGTCCTGCGATGACCCAGGGGGACGCCGGCTCGTCGCGGTAAGGCGCCAGGATCGGACCTACGACCCCTGCCCAACCGCTGCTCCACCTTCCCTCGGCCGGCGTCGATGTGTTTTGGCTTGAGCTGATGCGCAGTGGTGCCAGTGGAGCCGATCTGCCTGTAAACAAGGTCAAACCGCCCCTGCCCCGGTGTCCCTCGCCATCGCCCTGCTCACGGTGTCGGATCGCCGCAGCGCCGATCCCTCCAGTGGTGACCCCTCAGGCGATGCCCTGCGCCAGCGGCTGGAGGCCGCCGGCCACCACCTGGTGGAACGCCGGCTGGTACCCGACAACCGCTACGCCATCCGCGCCGCCCTGAGCACCTGGATCGCCGATCCGGCCGTGCAGGTGGTGATCAGCAGCGGCGGTACGGGCCTCACCGGCCGTGACGGCACACCGGAAGCGGTGGCGCCCCTGCTCGACAAGACGATCGAGGGGTTCGGGGAGCTGTTCCGGGTGCTGTCCTTCGAGTCGATCGGCACCAGCACCCTGCAGAGCCGCTGCCTGGCGGGGGTGGCCAACGGCACGATCCTGTTCGTGCTGCCTGGCTCTCTTGATGCGGTGGCCACGGCCTGGGACCGGCTGATCCGAGCCCAGCTCGATGACGCCACCCAGCCCTGCAACCTGGTGCAGCTGCTGCCACGGCTGAATGAAGATCCCCGTCGCCCGGCGACCAGCCCGGGCGTTGGAAAAGGTGTGGGCTGAACCCCGCCTGGCCCGGGTCGGCGGTTGAAATGCTGTGGCGAGCGAAGCAGTGGAGCAGAGGGTGGGACAGATCGTCGGACGGGTGGAGGCGATCTGGCGCTACCCGGTGAAATCGATGCTGGGAGAGCGCCTCGAAGCCGCCACGATCGGCAGCGGCGGGCTCGTCGGCGATCGGGCCTATGCCCTCTGGGATCACGCCACGGGCCGGGTGGCCAGCGCCAAGAATCCAAGGTTGTGGCGTGACCTGCTCGGCTATGCAGCCCGGTGCCTAGAGCCACCGCAGGCAGAAGCGGCGCCACCGGCGGTGGCGATCACCGCCCCGGCCGGAGGGCATGCGCCCTCCGAGGCCGCCCGCATGATCAGCAGCGATCCTGCCGTGGACAGCTGGCTCAGCCAACGCCTCGGCCGGGAGGTGAGCCTGCTGGACCAGTCTCCGCAGGGAGCCAGCCTGGATCAGTACTGGCCAGCGGTGCAGCAGCGGGAGTTTCAGGACGTGGTCAACGAGCTGGTGCTGCCGCCCGGCACTTTCTTCGATTCCTGCCCGATTCACGCCATCAGCACGGCCAGCCTGGAGCGGCTGCGGCAGCTGGAACCCCAGCTCGACTTCGCCGTGGAGCGCTTTCGCCCGAACCTGCTGATCCGCCCGGAAGCGGGCGCCAGCGGCTTTGTGGAGGAGTCCTGGATCGGCCACACCCTCGCCTTTGGCGCTGACCTGAAGCTCCACGTCAGCGATGGCTGCCCGCGCTGTGTGGTGACCACCCTCAGCCAGGGCGAACTGCCGGAAGACCTGGAGATCCTGCGGGCCACGGCGCGGCACAACAACGTGGTGGCGGGAATCCGGCTGAGCGTGAGCAACCCCGGAGATGTGAACGTGGGTGATCCGGTGGTCCTGCTGGGCTGAACGCGATGGCGGCAGGGTCCGCTGGCGGTGTCGAGGAGGCTCTCAGCTCTCGCTGAGCCAGTAGAACTGCCCCCCCTGGAGAGCGATCACACCTTCATACTGGGAGGGCTTGACTCCGGTGTAGAGATCCGTGTAGTTGGCCCTTGGATTGATGCCATAGCGGCTGTAGCTCTCCAACTCCAGTTGCTGGGGGTGATCGTCGAAGTTGGCAATCACGAACACCTTTTCGGAACTTCTGAGATGGTTGTAGCGGAGGTAGCAGAGAAGATGCTCGTTGTCAGAGTGAAGAAGCTCACGGTTGTTGAAGTCTGCAAAGGCGGAGATCTCCTTACGAATGGCAATCATCCGCTTCATGGCCGTGAAGATCGTGCACTCCACGGTGCCCCGCTGATGGCGAAGCGCAGCTTTCTCCCAATCGATCTTGGCTCGGTGCACCCAGCGGCTGTCATTGTCCTTGCTCGGATCACTGGTATAGCTGTAGTCGTTGAGAAGCCCCAGCGCATCACCGTTATAAATCAGCGGAATTCCCCCGAAGGAGAACATGATTCCGTTGAGCAGCAGTATCTTATTGACCGCCATATCGATCAAGGCCTTATCTCCCTTTTCAAGTGCCGACTCAAGCCCCGCCAGCGAGGCCAGCGACCCACAGATTCTCGCGTCTCCTGTTGAATCATTACGCATGAACTCAAGGCCTCTGGCCGTATCATCATATTTTCCGATGAAATAATCGATCAGGAACTTGCGATGGGAATAAGGCTCATAGCCTGCGGCCGCAATGTCCTTGTCATCGAAGCCAAAGCCAATGTCGTCATGACAGCGGACATAGGTCAGCCAGGTGGCACGATCCAGCTTTGTGGGCAGACTCTTGATGCCTTCGCGCAACAACTTTGTGTTGCGCGTCGCAATGCCATCCCAGAGAAGAGCCATCAGGGTTGCGTTATAGGCAATTTCACATTCCTTGGCAACGATCGCATCCTCGCCGAAGTATTTAGCCACCTCGCTTGGAGCTACAATAGCCTCAGCGATGAACAGAACTCCAGGAGCCGTGACCTGGCAGCAGTCCTTGAGCAACTGAAGAATCAGATGGGCCTTGCGCTCGTTCTGGCAGGTTGATCCCATCTTCTTCCAGAGGAAGGCCACAGCATCAAGCCTGAGCACATCCACGCCCTGATTGGCCCAGAACAGAACGATCGAGAGGATTTCGATAAAAACTTCGGGGTTTCTGTAATTCAGATCCCACTGGTAGTCGTGGAACACCGTCATCACCCAGCGCTTCATCTCCTCATTCCAGGTGAAATTACCCGGGTCAGTTTCCGGGAAAACCCACGGCATGCCCTGCTCGAACACATCAGGCACAGAACGATCCTCAAACGTGAGGTAGTAGTTCTGATAGCGAGTGTCCCCATCCTTGGCCTTCAAGGCCCATTCGTGCTCATCCGAGGTGTGGTTCAAGACGATGTCAAGAACCAACAGGATGCCATTCTTTCTGAATTGCTCAGAAATTTTTTGAATATCATTGAGATCACCGACTCGACTATCAATCTCACGAAAGCTGCTGATGGCATAGCCTCCATCACTCCTGCCAACAGGGCACTTCAGGATCGGCATGATGTGAACCATGTTCACACCGAGCTCCTGGAAGTAAGTGATCTTGGTGGCCAGATCAGCCAGGTCATTGGCAAATCCGTTGGTATACAGCGCCATGCCCACCCACTTCTGCGAGAGGAACCAGTTGTGGTCCTGCTCCCGACTCATGTCGATCCGCTCGGACTCCTCCGATCGGTAGATGTAGCCCTCAGCCATCGTCTCCACGAGGCGGACCATCTGAGCCTGGAAGTCGTCGCGATTTCCATAAAGGGTGGAGAAGAGCGAATGGATGGCATAAAAGTTTGCACCTAGCCGTGTGTAGAAATAGCGAAGATTCTGTCGCTTGATTT
>NZ_JAHLZB010000044.1:0-53220 GCF_025128255.1 Synechococcus sp. CS-205 | reverse complement strand
TGGTTCTCAAACCAGGGAAACGGGCCTGCCCACCCCTTGCAACGCCAGCCGCTGGGCCAGCCGCCTGAGGTGCGCGGCCCACCCCGGCTACGCCGGGGTGGGGGTGCCGGGGGAATTACACCACTGCCGGGGACGCCAGCCCATCGAGCCGGAGCAATCACAGATGTAGATGAAGTGCAGCGGCCTGTTGGTGAGCCTGACGTTCGGAAAGGGCATCGAATCTGGGCTCCGCGGGAGGCTCAGGACTGCAGCTCGACCGCCCCGGCCGGTGTGGTGAGCCGCACCAGTGGCGCGAGATTACAGGCTTGTCCCGGTTCCACCGCCATCCGGTTGCCATTGCTGAGCTCGGCCCGCCAGGTCTGGCCGCTCAGGTTGCGCAGTCCCAGCAGAGTGGCATGGATGGGATGGGCCTCCACCTGTGCCAGCGGTGCTTTCAGCTGCAGGGGAAGCAGCCGGTCGAAATGGTGGGCATACAGAGCGTTGCCGGCCGCCGCCGTCACCAGGCCATGGGGCAGTTTCAGCCTGGCCGGGTGCGGCAATGGGCAGCCGCAGCTCCAGCACAGGGGGCCAGGATCGCTGGGGGCAGGGAACGTCTCCTGACCGCAGTGGGCGCACAGCTGACGCTGGTCGAGGGCCACGGCCAGGGCCGTCATCCACTGGCCGGTCAGCGCCCGTTGCTGGGGAGCCTGCAGGCCGGCCCCGAAGGTCTGCTCGAACAACTGCTTGATCGGCTCGGGGTAGATCGGCCAGGTGATCAGGGCGGCGGCGTGCTCGATCGGATCGGGCCTGTTGCTCGGATCGACCGGGTCGAAGATGAACAGCGGGTCTTCTCCGTAGAGCCGGCGGCGGGCGGGCTCATCCAGGCAACGGATGGCCAGTTCCCTGCGACCCCGCAGCGGGTCGTGGCGTGTGAGCAGCCGGAAGATCAGCACGGCCAGGGAGAACAGATCACTGTTGGCCCCCGGTCGGGCCAGGCCCATCAGGATCTCCGGTGCCATGAACCCAGGGGTGCCCAGCACGGCGCCCAGATCCCGCCCATCAACATCCACGTTGTCGTTGTCGCAGATCAGGATGCGGCCGCTGGAGGGGTCCAGGAACAGGTTGCCCAGGGAGATGTCCTTGTAACAGAGGCCCTTGAGGTGCAGGGCGTGGAAGGCCTCGGCCAGGAAGAAGCTGGCCCGCAGCACCTGCAGCAGGCTGATGGCCAGATGCCCGCCGACGTGCTCATGGGCTCCCACGAAGCCCGGCGGGCGCAGCTCCATCAGGTAGCCGAAGCCGGGATCCCTGCTGCGAAGTAACGGCACCGTTCCGGGGGCGGGCTTCACCAGGGCCAGCGGCCAGAGGAAGGCGTCGCTGGGGGTAGTGGCACGGATGCTTTCGCCCAGGCGCCGCTCCAGATGGGGATCGCGGGCGATGCACGCCGGCAGGTACCACTTCAGGGCCAGACGCTCGCTGGCCACCTCCACCTCGAACACCTGGCCCTGGGTGCCGCCCCCCAGCCCGTGAAGCACATGCACCGGGCCGGGGATTCCCTCCAGATCGAGGCAGGCGCCTTCCGGCAGGATCCAGGTCACGGTGGGTTGTCTGGGGGTTCAGGCCTCCAGACTCTGGCCGATGGCTTTGCGGATCCCATTGCGGTGGGAGAGGGCCGTCAGTCGGTTGGCGAAGCTGCGGCGCTGGGCGCGGCCGTCGCGAAGCACCACCGTCAGGGTGTGGTCCTTGCGGGAGCCCAGCAGGATCCAGCCGACCAGGGCCGCCACCTCCAGGGGCCAGAACAGGAGCGGGAATGGCAACAGCAGCAGGCCCCCCAGGCAGATCAGCAGCCACCAGCTGAAGATGTGCGGATGGCGGGGCAGGCTCTGCACCGTGGCCGATCGGATCTGATCCAGGGCGATCTGCTGGCCGCCGATGTCGAGGCTCGTCACCACCGGAGCCGAAGCCCGTGCCGACTCCCTGCGGGGAGTGTGGGCTCGCTGAGCATTCCCCTCCGCCGCTGGCTCGCCGGCAGCTTCCGCAGGTGCAGCCAGCTCGAAGATCAGCGCCGGACCGTTGACTCCCAGCCGGATCTCGTCGCCATGGGTCAGGGGCCTGCACTGCTGGAGGCGTTCCCCCCTGAGAAAGGTGCCATCGGCGCTCTGCCAGTCGCACACCACCCAGCTGCGCTGGCTGCTGGAGTGGCGGACCACGGCGTGGTGGGGAGAGAGCCCGGGCTGATCGGGCATGCAGAGGCGGTTGTTGCCCTCGCGCCCGATGGTGAGAGGCCGGGACGGATCGAGCCGGGCCACCTTCCCGGGTTGATCCCGCAGCCGCAGCCGGGCCTGAGGCGGGGTCATGGCCCTCCACGGCGGCGGCGCCACCAGAGGTGCCAGTCGTCCTGGATGTCACTCCACCAGCCGCCATCGCCTGAGCGGAAGGGCGTAACCCGGCCAGGAAAGAGCAGGGCCTTGCTGGCCAGAAGCAGGGCCACCAGCACCATAACCAGGAGCACCCAGCCCGGGATCGCCCCCACCCAGGTGGCGGCGAAGCTGGCCCGCACGGCATAGAGCCCGATCGTGATGGCCAGCCAGAGCCGGAAGGGCTCCCAGGGATCGCGCTGGCGCAGCACGGGGAGAGGAGATCGATGCGTTTAGCGTATCCCCGGGCCACGCCTGTTCACCCCCCGCATGGTCAACCCGTTCGTTCCTGAGAGCGACGTTGCGCAGGGCTCGGACCGGATCTCCGAGGAGCCGCCGACCAATGGCCACCGCGCCGCCTGGCGCCGTTTCCTCGCTTCCTTGAGCCAGGGGCCGCTGGAAAGCCGTCCTGGCGCCGTCCGTTCGGCCTGGCGCCCGTTGCTGGTGCGCCAGGCCGTGGCCGAGCTGTGGCTGGGGGAGCGGCGGCTGAGTCGCACCGTGCTGGGGGAGGGCCGCTACCGCATCGGCCGCGATCCCGCCTGCGAACTGCCGCTGGAGGCGGAGAGCCTCAGCCGGGTGCACGCCATCCTGGAGAAGCCGCGCCCCGATGAGCGCGACTTTGCCCTTGAGGATTTCAACTCCGCCAACGGCCTTTTCCACCGCGACCGCCGCATCCGTGCCATCCGCCTGCGCCACGGCGACCAGGTGCAGCTCGGCTCTCCCCTCAAGGGCGCTGCCCCTCGCCTGCGCTACCTGCACCCCCGCAGTCCGCTGGAGCAGGCGGTTCACCTGCTCGGCCTGGCCAGCCTGCTGGGGTCGGGCCTGCTGGTGGGCGGTCTGCTGCTGGTCTCTTCGGTCGGTGGCGGCTCCCGCATTCGCCTGATCTCCGGTCCGGTCAAGATCGTCTCGGCCTCGGGCCAGCAGATCGACGCCAGGGAGGGCTCGGCCACGGCTCTGCCGTCCCTGCAGGCCTATCCGCTCCACCTGCGCCAGGCCCTGATGGCCTCGGAGGAGGCACGCTTCGGCTGGAACAGCGGGGTGGATCTGTTCGGCACCCTGCGCTCGGCCCTGCTGGGCAGCGGTGGCGGCAGTGGGCTCACCCAGCAGGTGGCCCGCATCTATTACCCGGAGGTGGGCATCGACTACAGCCTCAGCCGCAAGCTGCGGGAGCTGTGGGTGGCCCTGCAGCTGGAGGTGGGCTACAGCAAGAATCAGATTCTCAAGATGTATCTGGACCGGGCCCATCTCGGCCTCGGCACCGATGGCTTCGAGCAGGCCTCCCGTCTCTACTTCCGCACGTCGGCCAGTGATCTGGATGTGGGTCAGGCAGCTTTCCTGGTGGGGCTGCTGCCCAGCCCCAACGGTTACAGCCCCTGCAATGCCAAGGACCCCACCGCCGGGAGGGAGCGCCGCGATCTGGTGCTCAAGCTGATGCACGAACAGGGCTACCTGGGCGATCAGCCGCTGATCGACGCCCAGCGGCGGCCCCTGAACATCGATCCCTCGGCCTGCCGCGACTCCAGTTTCTCCAGCTATCCCTTCTTCAGCGACTACGTGCTCGGTGAACTGGAGGGCACCCGCTTTGCGCTCAACCTCTCGGAGAAGACTTCGGGCGGCAACTACCACGTGGTGAGCACGATCGATCCCAAGCTGCAGCAGCTGGCCCAGCAGCAGTTGCAGCGCTTCCTCGAGGGGCCGGCAGCCCGGGTCGGACTGACCCAGGGGGCTCTGATCTCCCTCAATTTCCGCAGCGGCGAGATCCTGGCCTATGTGGGTGGCGGTGACTATTCCCGTTCCAGCTTTGACCGGGTGCAGGCCATGCGCCAGCCCGGCTCCACCTTCAAGCTCTTCCCCTACCTGGCGGCGCTCGAGGCCGGCGCCAGCCCCGATCAACCCGTCTCGTGTGCTCCCCTGGCCTACGTGGCGGGCTGTCGCCAGGGCGGCGGCAGCATCACCATGGCCAGCGGCTTCGCCGATTCCGAGAACGTGGTGGCCCTGCGCCTGGCCGAGAAGGCCGGCCTGAAGGAGGTGGTGCGCAAGGCCCGTCAGCTGGGGATCAGCACCCCCCTCGACGCCGACTTCAACACCATGCTGGGCGGCCGTGAAACCCTCCTCTATGAGATGGCCCGGGCCTATGCCGTGGTGGCCAACGGCGGCCGCAGCGTGCCCATGCACGGCGTGACCCGCATCTACGACCTGGGCATCTGCCGCTCGATCTACAGCCTCCCCTCCTGCCCGGATCGCGGGGTGACCACCCCCATCGGTGAGCAGCCGCGTCAGCTGCTGCGCGGGGAGGACGCTGCGGTGATGGATGATCTGCTGGCACGGGTGGTGCGCAGTGGGACGGGGCAGGCGGCTGCCGTGGTGGCCGATGCCCGAGGAAAGACCGGCACCACCGACAGGGGCGTGGACGTGCTGTTCATCGGTTACTCCCCGACCCTGGAGATCCTCACTGCCATCTGGATGGGCAACGACGACAACCGACCGGCCGAAGCCGCCAGCGGTGCTCTGGCGGCCGAACTCTGGGGGCGCTACATGGCGGCGGTCGGAGCTGGCCTGGGCCGGAGCTGAGGCCTGCCCTGCTGGGTCCGCTCCACTCAGGCGCCGCTGTCCCTGGCGCGCAGAGCCAGCTGCAGCAGGGTTTCCAGCCGGCTGTACACCGCCCAGCCCACGCCCAGGACCAGGCCCCACCACCACTGGCTGCTGAGCAACCGATCGAGGGGCCTGCTCTCGTCGTGCTCGCTCTGGCGGGGCAGCTGCCAGCCCAGCTGCAGGGCGCCGTACACCAGCAGCAGCACCCAGGCAGGAATCTCGATCGGACCGAGGCTGAAGGCCAGGGAACGCCAGTGAACCAGGCTTGAGGCGGCCGCCAGGCCGATCAGGGCACTGACCGCCCCAGCGGCCCCATCCCAGCGGCGCTCAGAGGTGCGCCGCATCGCCACCAGCAGTGCCAGAGCCGTGGTGGCCAGGCTGGTGAGCATGTAGCGCAGCACCACATCGGGCAGCGGCAGTGGCGAAGGAGCCCGCAGGATCAGCAGCAGCAGCAGCACATTCACCACCGCTTCGCCATGGCTGTGGTGCATCCAGGGGGCGCTGATCCAGCGCCAGGCCTGGCGGGGTTCGGTGGCGTCGGCCTGCTCCAGGGGCCACTGGCGTCGCGCGCGCTTCAGGGGGCCAAGGCTGAGGGCCTGCAGCAGGGCCAGGGTCAGTGCCAGCACCAGCCAGCCCTGCCAGTCCCACGACTTGAACAGCCAGTGGTCGAGTTCGCCGCTGAGCCAGCGCAGCACCAGAGCAGCCCCGGCCGCCACGGCCAGGCCGGGACCCATGGCCTGCAGCGACTCCCGCAGGGCCAGGCCCCAGGGATCCTGCGCGACTCTGGGAGTTGAGAACGGTGCGTTGGCCTTGGGGTCCTGCGCCAGGGAGACCGCCACACCTGTGGCCGCTTCCAGCAGGTCGAGAAGCTCCACCAGGACCGCCGGGGCGTAGGTGCTTCCGAGCTGCTGGGCCAGCAGCCGCACGGAGGTTTCGCGGCCCGCCCCGCTGTCACTGAGTGCGCGCAGGAAAAGCGGCTGGCCAGCCAGATCGCGCACGGGGCCCTTGAGGCCCTCCTCGGCCCCGAGCAGGTCGACGAGCCGGTTGGCCATGACCTTTCCGTTGGTGAGCCCCGGTGTGTCGGCCTCATGCCAGGCCCGGAGCTGCAGTCCGAGTTCACGCCCTTGGCCCTTCACCGGCCCACCGGGAGTGCTGTGTTCAGTTCTGTACCCATGGGCGCGAATCTATCGATCCCTGGAGGCCAGGCCGCTGTCGACTGGCTTGTGGCTGGCTTCCGCTTCGAAGCGTGCCGCCGCCGCTTCGGTGGCCTGGCAGCTGAACAGCTCCTCAGCCAGCTTCGGCGAGATGGTGAAGGTGGTCAGGCCGGCCGCCACCAGGCGGCTGAGATCACCCGGTGACCGCAGGCTGGCCACCAACAGCTTCAGACTCGATCCAGTGCGATCGACGCATTTCTGCATCGTGATCAGTTCCTGGTGGCCATCCCGCCCCAGGTCATTGATCCGACCGAGGTAGGGGGCGATGTAGCGGGCACCGAGGGCTGCCGCCACCAGTACCTGGGGCGCCTCGTAGCAGGCGGTGAACGTGAGGGGAATGCCCTGGCCGATCAGGGTCACCGCCGCCCTGGCGCCGGCTCTGGTCACAGGAATCTTGACCGTGATCCGTCCAGGGTCGAGCTCCGCCAGGGCCTGTGCGCAATCGATCAGCGCGCTGGGCTCACGCCCCCAGGCCTGCAGATGCAGCTCCTGGCAGCCCAGATCAAGGGCACGCCGGCTGAGGGAAGCCAGGGCGTCGATCCTGCAGGGCTGCCCTGCCTGGCGGAGCAGGGTGGGATTGGTGGTGATCCCGTGGAACAGGCCGCAGGGCATCCAGGTGGCCCAGTCCTCGGGATCAGCCGAGTCGAGGAAGAAACGAAGGCTCATGCAGAGCCCACCGAACTCAACTGACGCGGGTGGCCTGCAGCCTGGCGCGGGAGCGTGCCAGGTCCTGCATGGCCTTCACCTTCTCGGTGCTGGGGGGTTGACCTTCGAATCCTGCCGCTTTCTGCTCGGCCTTCTCGACCTCCTGCTCGGCCTTGCCGGCATCAATGCCGGAGCCGAGTTCTGCGCCGTTCACCAGCACCGTGACTTCATTGGCCTCCACCTCGGCAAATCCACCCATCAGGGCGATGCTGGTCCAGTCCTTGCCGGCCCGCAGGCGCATCACACCCACATCCAAGGCCGTGAGCATGGACACGTGGCCGGTGAGGATACCCACCTGACCGGAGGTGCTGGGGAGGATCACCTCGTCGGCTGTCCCGTCAAAGACGCTCTGGTCGGGGGCCAGAACACGCAGGTTGAGAGTCATGGGGGCGTGTGCTCAGGAAGCGGATGGGGTGGTGGGACTCAGCCCTTCTTGGCTTCGGAGGCGATCTTCTCAGCCTTCGCCTTGACCTGGTCGATCGTGCCGACGAGATAGAAGGCCTGCTCGGGGAGATCGTCGAGCTCGCCGGCCAGGATCATGTTGAAACCCTTGATGGTTTCCTCCAGCTTCACGTATTCACCCGACTGGCCGGTGAAGATCTCGGCCACGAAGAAAGGCTGGGACAGGAACTTCTCGATTTTCCGTGCCCGGTCCACCGTGCGGCGGTCATCCTCGGAGAGCTCGTCGAGGCCGAGAATCGCGATGATGTCCTGCAGTTCCTTGTAGCGCTGAAGGGTGCTCTGCACGGCCCGGGCCGTGCGGTAGTGCTCGTCACCCACCACCGATGGCTGAAGCATGGTGCTGCTGGAATCCAGGGGATCCACGGCTGGGTAGATGCCCTTGGAGGCCAGGCCACGGCTCAGAACCGTGGTGGCATCGAGGTGGGCGAAGGTGGTGGCGGGAGCCGGGTCGGTGAGGTCGTCGGCGGGAACGTAGACGGCCTGGATCGAGGTGATCGAACCCTCAAGAGTGGAGGTGATGCGCTCCTGCAGCTCACCCACGTCGGTGCCGAGGGTGGGCTGGTAACCCACGGCGGAGGGCATCCGGCCCAGCAGGGCGGACACTTCGGAGCCGGCCTGCACGAAGCGGAAGATGTTGTCGATGAACAGAAGCACGTCCTGCTTGTTCACATCGCGGAAGTGCTCGGCCATCGTGAGCGCCGAGAGGCCGACGCGCATGCGGGCGCCCGGGGGCTCATTCATCTGGCCGTAGCAGAGCGCCACTTTCGACTTGCTGAGGTCCTCGGAGTTGATCACTCCGGATTCCTTGAATTCCTCGTAGAGATCGTTGCCTTCACGGGTGCGCTCACCCACGCCACCGAACACCGACACACCGCCGTGCTCCTTGGCGATGTTGTTGATCAGCTCCTGGATCAGCACCGTCTTGCCCACGCCGGCGCCACCGAAGAGGCCCACCTTTCCCCCCTGGCGGTAGGGCGCCAGCAGGTCGATCACCTTGATGCCCGTCTCGAAGACCCTGGGCTTGGTCTCCAGTTCGGTGAGCTTGGGAGCGTCGCGGTGGATCGGAGCGGTGAGGCTGGTGGAGACAGGACCCTGTTCATCGACGGGCTCCCCGAGCACATTGAAGATGCGCCCCAGGGTGGCTTCACCCACGGGAACGGAGATGGGGGAGCCGGTGTCGAGAGCCTCCATGCCGCGCACGAGGCCATCGGTGCTGCTCATCGAGACGGCGCGCACCCGGTGATCGCCGAGCAGCTGCTGCACTTCAGCGGTCAGGGCGACGTCCTGTCCGGCTGAGTTCTTGCCTTCGATGCGCAGGGCGTTGAAGATCTTCGGAAGCTTGCCTGCAGGAAATTCAACGTCCAGGACTGGACCGATCACCTGGCGAACAACGCCTTTGGTGCCGGTGGAAGCGCCGGAGGTTGCGGGTGCAGCAGCCATAGGTAGTGAAAAGGATCGCGCAGCGGGAACACCCGCCTTAAGCGGCGCAACCTTACCACTCCAGCCACCGCCAGTCCCCTCAGATCCCTGCGCCGCTCCGGCTGCCGACGCTGGCAGCGGTTCGGTGACCCGCACAGGATTCCGATGGCGGGTCGGCATCGCCGCCGCCTAGGTTGGCGCTCAACGGGCCCGAGTGCCAACTCCCCGTTGCCGTGGCGCCGAAGGCGTCACTTTGTCGCTTTTGCATGGATTCATGGCTGCTGTTTCTCTGAGTGTTTCCACGGTCAAACCGCTTGGAGACCGCGTGTTCATCAAGGTGTCCGATTCGGACGAAAAAACGGCTGGCGGCATCCTTCTGCCCGACACCGCCCAGGAAAAGCCCCAGGTGGGTGAGGTGGTTCAGGTCGGCCCCGGCAAGCGCAGTGATGACGGATCCCGTCAGGCTCCTGAAGTGAGCGTGGGCGACAAGGTCCTCTACAGCAAGTACGCCGGCACCGACATCAAGCTTGGTGGAAACGAGTTCGTGCTTCTCTCCGAGAAGGACATCCTCGCCATCGTCAACTGATTGCTCGTCGTGTTCAGGGAAGATCCCAGAACTGAAGGCTTCGGTTCAACTTCCCCAATCATTTGTTTTCACTCTCTTAGCAAGGACATCATCGTTCCATGGCCAAGCGCATCATCTACAACGAGAATGCCCGCAGGGCTCTCGAGAAAGGCATCGACATCCTGGCCGAAGCCGTTGCCGTGACCCTGGGCCCCAAGGGTCGCAATGTGGTTCTGGAGAAGAAATTCGGCGCTCCCCAGATCATCAACGACGGCGTGACGATCGCCAAGGAGATCGAACTCGAGGACCACATCGAGAACACCGGCGTGGCCCTGATCCGTCAGGCCGCCTCCAAGACCAACGACGCCGCCGGTGACGGCACCACCACCGCCACCGTCCTGGCCCACGCCATGGTCAAGGCGGGTCTGCGCAACGTGGCCGCCGGCGCCAACGCCATCACCCTGAAGAAGGGCATCGACAAGGCTTCCGACTACCTCGTCAAGAAGATCGAGGAGCACGCTAAGCCGATCTCCGACTCCAACGCCATCGCCCAGGTGGGCACCATCTCCGCCGGCAACGACGAAGAAGTCGGCCAGATGATCGCCGATGCCATGGACAAGGTGGGCAAGGAAGGCGTGATCTCCCTGGAAGAAGGGAAGTCGATGACCACCGAGCTGGAGGTCACCGAGGGCATGCGCTTCGACAAGGGCTACATCTCGCCCTACTTCGCCACCGACACCGAGCGGATGGAAGCGGTGCTCGAGGAGCCCTACATCCTGCTCACCGACAAGAAGATCGGTCTTGTGCAGGATCTGGTGCCCGTGCTGGAGCAGATCGCCCGCACCGGCAAGCCCCTGCTGATCATCGCCGAGGACATCGAGAAGGAAGCCCTCGCCACCCTGGTGGTCAACCGCCTGCGCGGCGTGCTCAACGTGGCCGCCGTCAAGGCTCCCGGCTTCGGTGACCGCCGTAAGGCCATGCTCGAGGACATCGCCGTTCTCACCAATGGTCAGCTGATCACCGAGGACGCCGGCCTCAAGCTGGAGAACACCAAGCTGGAGATGCTGGGCACCTCCCGCCGCATCACCATCAACAAGGACACCACCACCATCGTGGCCGAAGGCAACGAAGTGGCGGTGAAGGCCCGCTGCGAGCAGATCCGCAAGCAGATGGACGAAACTGACTCCTCCTACGACAAGGAGAAGCTGCAGGAGCGTCTGGCCAAGCTGAGCGGCGGTGTGGCCGTGGTCAAGGTGGGCGCTGCCACCGAGACCGAGATGAAGGACAAGAAGCTGCGCCTGGAAGACGCCATCAACGCCACCAAGGCGGCCGTTGAGGAAGGCATCGTCCCTGGCGGTGGCACCACCCTGGCCCACCTGGCTCCGGCCCTTGAAGAGTGGGCCGCGGCCAACCTCTCCGGCGAGGAGCTGATCGGCGCCACCATCGTGGCCTCCGCCCTCACCGCGCCCCTCAAGCGCATCGCCGAGAACGCCGGTGTCAATGGCGCCGTCGTGGCTGAGCATGTCAAAGGCATGCCCTTCAATGAGGGCTACAACGCTGCCACCGGCGACTACGTCGACATGCTGGCTGCAGGCATCGTGGACCCCGCCAAGGTGACCCGTTCGGGGCTGCAGAACGCCGCCTCGATCGCCGGCATGGTGCTCACCACCGAGTGCATCGTGGCTGACCTGCCCGAGAAGAAGGAAGCAGCTCCCGCCGGCGGCGGCGGCATGGGCGGCGACTTCGACTACTGATCCGTCGCTCCGCGGCCGATCACGACGTTCCCGTCATCTGAATCCTCTGGTTGGGAGGGGGGCTGTGCCCCCCTCCTTTTTTCGTGCCCGGCCCGACTGCATCCTGCTGGCCCATGGCCGGCCGTTTCGATCTGGAACAACCAGGTGATCAGAGCCCCCGCCAGGCAAGGGATGGTGAGCAGCATCAGCAGCTGCTCACTGCCCCAGCGGTTGAGCAGCAGTGGAAAGCCAAAAGCCGTGAGCACGGCCCCCACCTTGCCGGCGGCGGCGGCGAGCCCGGCACCCTGCCCCCGGATGGCGGTTGGAAAGACTTCACCAGCGAGGAGATAGGTCTGGGAATTGGGGCCAAGGTTGGTCATGAACTGGAACAGCGCCAGTCCGCCCACCATCAGCGACCAGTGACCCAGGGGTGATCCTGGGGTTGGATGGCTTCCGCTGGCTGCCAGCAGAAGGCTGCCGGCGCAGCCGAGGAAGCCGGCCATCTGCAGGCGGATGCGACCCAGGCGGTCGGTCAGCAGGATCGCAGCAGCGATACCCAGCAGGAACGCCCCATTCACCAGCACGGCCCCTCGGGCAGCGAACAGCCGGCTGCCCAGGTCGCTGGCAGGGGCCAGCAGCAGTGGCGTGAAGATCCCCACCCCGTAGGTGGTGATGTCCTGCAGGAACCAGGGGATGGCGCTGAGAATCAGGGCCCGTTGCTGCCCTGATCCGAGGGGCCTCCACCAGCGTCGGTCGTCCATCGGCCCGGAGCCGGGGCCGGAGATCCTCTCCCTTGGGGGTGAACGGTCAGTCGCCGGGATGGGCCTCAGGTCCAGGTCCTGGCGATTGAGCAGTCGGCGCAGCTGGAATTCCGCCTCCTGGTGGCGCCCCTGGCTGATCAGCCAGGGAGTGCTCTCAGGCAGCAGCAACCGGGCCAGGGCCAGCAGCAGCACCGCACCTGCCGGCATCAGGTAAAGCACCCGCCAGGTCTCAGCCGCCGGCCAGCGCTGCAGGGCGCTGGCCGCCACAGCTGTCCCCAGTAGGGCGCCCAGGGCCTGGAAGCTGAAGGCTGCCAGCACCAGCCGGCCCCGCAGGACCGACGGAAAGCTCTCCGAGAGCACCAGATGGGCCGTGGGGTAGTCGGCGCCGAGGGCCATACCAGCCAGCACCAGCCCCGCCAGCAGCCAGCCAGGGCCTGGGCTCAGCCCCACCAGGAGCAGGGCTGCGACCAGGACCAGCATCTCCCCCACGAACACCGATTTTCGGCCGAACCGATCGGCCAGGGCCCCCAGCAGCAGGGCTCCCAGCAGAATGCCCATCAGGGTGGCCGCGCTCACGAGTCCCTGCGCCCTGGTGCTGAGCGCGAAAGTTTCCGCTATCAGCGGAAGGGTGATGCCCCCGCTGAAGATAATCAGCCCTTCGAACAATTTGCCGGCACTGGCCAGGGACCAGAGCAGCCACTGCATCCTCGAAACCGGGCCCGCCTCGATGAGGGCTTCAAGGCTTTGGGACTTCGCTGCCATCGGCGCAACTGAGCCCTCTCGGGGTGAAGGCTTCAGCTGGCCTTGAATTCCAGCGCCACCCCGTTGTTGCAGTAGCGCTTGCCGGTGGGCCGGGGGCCGTCATTGAAGACGTGACCCTGGTGGCCGCCGCAGCGGCTGCAGTGGTACTCGGTGCGGGGGATCAGCAGTTTGAAGTCGCTTTTGGTGGCGATGGCCTGCGGCAGTGGCTGCCAGAAACTGGGCCAGCCGGTGCCGCTGTCGTACTTCGCCGAAGAGCTGAACAGGGGCAGACGGCAGCCCGCGCAGAGGAATGTTCCCTGACGTTTCTCGTTGTTGAGCGGACTGGTGAACGGGCGTTCGGTTCCCTCACGTCGAAGCACGTCGTAGGCGGCCGGGCTCAGGCGCTGGCGCCATTCACTGTCGCTCAGCCGCCAGCTGGGATCCGAAGCCTTCGAGGCAGCCTCGGCCTTGGCGCCACCCCAGAGAGCACTGAACATGACGGCAAAGGAGGCCAGCAGCCCACGGCGTTTGATCGGATCCACAGGACGGGTTGGTGGTGAAGGGACGCTGGCCTGAAGGGCTGGCCTGAGGGGGGAACCTCAGCGCAACCAGCCTGCGCTGAGCACGATCGCCAGGCCGAGAAACAGGCCCAGGAGGGTCCAGCTGATCCGGTTGAGGGTGGCTTCGGCGCTGCGGGCGCTGCTGAACATCGAGCCACCGCTGCTGGCCAGGCCTCCCATGCCATCTCCCTTGGGGCTGTGCAGCAACACGCTGCCGATCAGCAGGACGCCGACGGCGGACCAGATCCAGGTGAGAACGGTTGTGATCATGGTTTCAACCTAACCAACCGATCAGACCTGGACGGCCTCGGCCAAGGCGGTCGTGGGGCTGGCCAGGTTGACCGGTTGCACCAAGGAGGTGCCGGACATGCTCTCGGGCTGAGGCAGGCCCAGGATCTGCAGGAGGGTGGGGGCGACGTCGGCGAGGCCACCACCCTGTCGCAGGTGTGGTGCGGCCCCATGACCCACGAGCTTGCGCTTTTCCCCCTCCACCAGGATGACCGGAACCGGGTTGGTGGTGTGGGCGGTCCAGGGGCGGCCATCCTCCGTTTGCATCAGCTCGGCATTGCCGTGATCAGCGGTGATCAGCACGGTCCCGCCCAGGCGGTTGGCGGCTTCTACAAGCCGTCCGACGCATCGGTCCACCGTGATGATGGCCTGCTGGGTGGCGTCCATCCGGCCGGTGTGGCCCACCATGTCGGGATTGGCGTAGTTGATCACCACCAGGGAGTACACGCCCTTGTTCAGGGCAGCGATGCAGCTGTCGGTGAGTTGTTCGGCCGACATCGCCGGGGCCTGGTCGTAGGTGGCCACCCGCGGTGATGGAACCAGGTGGCGGTCTTCACCGGGAAACGGTTGCTCGATGCCTCCGTTGAGAAAGTAGGTGACATGGGGATACTTCTCGGTTTCCGCCGTGCGCAGCTGGCGCAGCCCATGCTCGGAAACCACCTGCCCCAGCAAGCCATCGAGAGACTCAGGGGGGAAAGCCACCGCAACCGGCAGCGAGAGCTCGTACTGGGTGAAGGTGACCACGTGCAGGGGGGTGATGCGCTCGCGCTCGAAGCCATCGAAGTCGTCGAGCACCAAGGCGCGGATCAGCTGGCGAACCCGGTCGGGCCGGAAGTTGAAGCAGATCAGCCCGTCGCCTGGATTCAGGGAGCCGCCAGCGAGGCGGAGGGGTTCGAGGAATTCATCGTTGATCCCCTCGGCATAGGCCGCCTCGATCGCGTCCTGGAATGAGAGCGGACTGATTTCTCCCTCCTCGCTCAGCAGGCGGTAGGCCTTCTCGGTGCGATCCCAGCGGTTGTCCCGGTCCATGGCCCAGTACCGGCCGCAGATGGTGCTGATCCGTCCGACTCCGGCCTGCGCCACCTGGTCTTCGATGCACTCCAGGTAGGTGATCGCGTTCTGTGGAGGTGTGTCGCGGCCGTCGGTGATGGCGTGGATGCAGACGTCACGCAGCCCGCGGCCGGCGGCCCAGCGCAGCAGGCCTCCGAGGTGGTCGATGTGGCTGTGCACCCCGCCATCGGAGCAGAGGCCCAGCAGATGGAGGGTGCCGCCATCACGCAGCAGCCGATCGGCCAGGGTGTTGAGGGCGGGGTTGGCGGCCAGGCTGCCGTCGCGCACGGCCTTGCTGATCCGCACCAGCTCCTGGCGGATGATCCTGCCGGAGCCGATCGTGAGATGCCCCACTTCGGAATTGCCCATCTGGCCGTCGGGAAGGCCCACATCCCCACCGCTGGCCTGGATCAGGGTGTGGGGATAGGCCTCCCAGAGGGCGTCCATCACCGGAGTGCTGGCATGGAGGATCGCGTTATGGCTTTCGTCGTCGCGGAAGCCCCAGCCATCAAGGATGGCCAGAACCACGGGAGCCACGCCTTGATCGTTGCCCGACCGTGAAACTGACTCCTTGCGGGAGGGAAGAATTGGAGATCCGAAAGTAGGAATTGCGCTCACCCCTGACTGCCCAAATGGTCGTACAAGCGTGCTCCTGCTTCAATTTACTCCCGAAGGGTGGTCAACCTTGCAGGCGCCGCAGGGCGTCAGCTTTTGGGGACATACGAACGTCCATACGATGGAGAGACCAGATTCGGTTCTCTGTGAACATTCCGACCGGGCCGTCGTCTGATCCGCGGCGGGTGGAGATCCTCTCCTCCGATGATCTCGCCCGCACGGTGCGACGGCTTGCCTCCCAGGTGCTCGAGGGTGCCATCGACAGCAGGCAGCTGCTGCTGCTCGGCATACCGACCCGTGGTGTTGCTCTCGCCCGGGTGCTGGCCCAGCAGCTGGAGGAGCTCTGCGGTCACTCGATCGACCACGGAAGTCTCGATCCCACCTTCCACCGTGATGATCTCGAGCGGGTCGGCACCCGCCTGGCGGAAGCCACCCAGCTGCCCTCCGAGATCGAGGGGCGCCACCTGGTGCTGGTGGATGACGTGATCTTCACCGGACGCACCGTGCGGGCGGCCCTGGAGGCTCTGCACACCTGGGGCCGCCCCGATCTGGTGCGGTTGCTGGTGATGGTCGATCGCGGTCACCGGGAGTTGCCGGTCCAACCCGATTTCTGTGGTCGCCTGGTGCCCACCAGCCGCCAGGAGTCGATCCAGCTCTGCCTGCGTCAGACCGATGGCGAAGACGGGGTGTTCCTGATCCGCTCCAGCTGAACCGGTCGGCTCCACGGCCGCCGGCACGGCTCCGGGCGTTCAGCCCACGGTTTCGAGTTCGTCGGCCCGGAAGTGGGCGCGGAACCGGCCGAAAACCACGATCACCGGCAGGGTGGGGCTGATCGGCTTGCCCTTCCAGTCGTCGAGCACCTGCAGCACTTCACCCTGCTGACCCAGAAGATCGAAGGCCTTGCCGCGGTGTTCCGGGTGGGTGTACACAACCACGCTCTGGCAGACCTTGACCTGTTCTCCGGGCTTCATGCGCTGTGACCCACTGGAAGGGACAATCCTGTCATGGGCGGGAGAGAGGTCGGTCGTTGCTCTTGATCGGTGGCTTCAGCGGCGGCAAGTGGTTTCCGGACCCGCTTCGACCACCCGTCCGCCCAGCTCGTCGCAGGCCTTGGTGAAGGCGGTCCACTCGTCGACACCCTCAGCCAGGTGGCGTTGGACGGCGGCATCGAGGCTGGCGATCGGCACACTGTCGATCAGCTGACCCCCGTGGCTGTGGTGCTCCTGTTCCTTGGTCTTGAGCCCGGCGATCGCCTCATCCACCTGCTGGCGCAGGGGGGCTGAGGCCGTTTTCCACCAGGGGTGGTCGATCCGGTTGAGGGCGTCGAGGGCCTCCCACCAGCGTTTCTCATCCACCAGCTTCACGGCACGCTTCTGCTGCAGTTGATTGCGGGCCCAGAACTCGCGCAGGTTGTCGCCGAGGGCGGATCCGTCAGGCCGGTGATGTTCTCCCATCGGCTTGAGCAGGGCGAGGGCGCCCTCGAGGTCGCCCTGCTCGAAAAGGGCCCGGGCCCGGTCTTTGAGCTCCTGCTGCCAGGCCCGCAGTTGCTGGCGGTCGGCCTCGGTGCCCGCCGCTGAATTGGCCAGCAACAGTTGAAGCTTCAGCGCCTCCTCGGGCTCCTGCTCCCCCCAGAGCTGCTCCGCCCTCTGCCGGCGGCAGCGTCCCTGTTCCGCCGGCGCCCGGCCGCTCATCCAGCGCAGGGACTCCAGCTGGTCGCTGTAGCGCAGGCAATCGTCGAAGCGGCCTTCGTTGGCGGCCCGCTCCAGGCGCCTTGGCAACTGGGATTCCCACCACCAGGCACCTCCCACTGCGGCGGCCACCAGGCCGAGGGTGAGAGCCAGCCAGAAGCGCGGAAGCCTGTGGCGGCGGATGGCCAAGAGGGAAGGTGTGTATGGATGTTCCAGTTCTATGGACATCAGGGACTGCGGAACACGGTCAGGGGGCAGCCGGCGTGTCGTCCACTGGCTCTCGCCGGCCAGGCGCGGCTGTCGTGGGACCTCAGCGCACAGGACCGAGCACCCGCGCTGCCGCCACGGTGCCACTCAGCAGATCCTCACTTTCGAGCAGCAACTGGCCCTGATCGTCAATGCTGAAGCTGAGCTTCAGCCGGTCGATTCCGCAGCGGCCCGGAGGCTCGAGGGCCAGGGGGGCAGGCTGGTGGCTCCAGGGCTCAGTGCGGGCTTCCCCGGCGGGCCGCCGTCGCACCTGGGGAAGCCCGTCGATGAACACCACCTCACTGCGTTCCTCCTCGATCGGCTCACCGAGCACCAGCTCCAGAGTGGTCTGACCATCGCGGCTGCAGCTCAGCACCAGCTCCAGGGGCTGGTCGGTGGGCCAGCTCTGGCCAGCGAGGAACAGCGGGTGCCAGCGGTGTTCTCCACCCCGTTGATCCCAGCAGCGCAGGGACACACCCCTGGCCAGCACGTCCTTGAGCCGAACACCGGGTGTGAGGGCGAGGGCCCCGAGGGCCACCGCCTCCACCGGCCGCTGGTCGCGCAGGGGAATGGCACCGCAGCGCTCCAGAAGCCAGTGGCGAATGCTGGGCAGACGACTGGTGCCTCCCACCGGGAGCACGGCATCGATCTGCTCGGGTTCGATTCCCTTCGCCCGCGCCGAGGCCAACACCCGCTCCAGCAGCTCGTCGAGCAGCTCCAGCAGCCCCCTCTCGCGCAGGAGCCGATCGAGCTGGGGGCGGTCCAGGCGCAGGGGCCGGCTGCCTGCCTCCGCTGAGCTCCAGACACCCGTCACCTCCTCGGCGTCGCTGAGGCTGCACTTGAGCCGCTCGCTGGCCTCCAGCAGCGAGGGATCTGCCCCCAGGTCGGGAGCGAGCATCGCGGCGATCCAGTGGTCGATGTCGCGTCCACCGATGGAGGCGCCGGCTTTTCCGATCACTTCGGCACAGCGCAGGGCCTGGCGCCCGCCGTCAAGATCCCGTCCGCCGAAACGCAGCAACTGGGCGATCGGCGCCGCACGGCCCTCCCCGCCCTGGAGGGCCACGAGCGAGAGGTCGATCGTTCCCCCGCCCAGGTCCACCACCAACACCCGGCTGCCCGCCGGCAATCCCGCCCCGATGGCGGCTGCAGTGGGTTCATCCACCAGGGCCACCTCCTCGACCGGGATCTGCCGGCTGAGTTGCTGCAGCCACTGGCGATAGCCCCGGTAGCCCTCGATCGGTGCGGTGAGCACCAGGCGGGTGGGCGCCACCGCAGGGGGCAGGGCCTGCCAGAGCCGGGTGATCAGCAGGCTCCCGGCCTGCTCGGGTGTGAGCGGTTCCCGTGAGGGGCTGGCGGTGGTCGCCGCCTCTGGGGACTCCGCCTGCAGGGCACCGATCCTGCGCTTGAAGTCGCGGCAGAGGCCTGTTTCATCGGACGCGCTCAGGCCGGCGTCCAGCACCTGACGGCCGATCAGGGGTTGGGTGCTCTGGGGGCTGGAGAGCCAGATCAGGCTGGGGACGACACAGGGGTCGTCGCTGCTGAAGGGTGGAAGGGCCAGCAGTTGTGGTGCCCCGCCGCTGCTGGGTTGAAAGGCCAGCACCGTGGTGCTGCTGCCCAGGTCGATCGCCAGCGTGCCGGTCACGGCCATGGATGGGGGGCTGCTCCTGAGGGCTTGATCGGAAGCTGAACTAGACTCCACAAAACGAGTCCATTTCGATGTACACCGGACCGACTGTTCATCTCAAGGAGTTGGCCCAGCGGGCTGAAAGTCTGATCGGTCAGTCGAGCAACCGTTACCTCACCACCGTCCGCATCGCTTTCCGCGCCAAGCAACGGCGCTTCGATGATTTCGATGGGCTGCTCGAAGACTCGATGGTCAAGCCCGTGCAGCGGGCGATCGTTGAGCTCAGCGACGAGCAGGACCAACCCGATCTGTTGCCCGGCTGATCCTTGACAGCTGGCGGTTACAGCGCCGAGGGAGACGGTTGGAGACTGGCCTGGGACCCGTCCAAGGCCGCGTTTCCGGTGCTCATCGGAGGTGTCGGGTGGGCTGTCGAACTCACCCAGCCTGAAGCCAGCGGCCTGCGCGATGGCCTCGGCAGCCTGCTGGAGCAGCTCGGCGCCATCGCTGATCAGCTGATGGCCGAGGAATTGATCAGCCTGGAGCTGGAACGCGGTGGATGGTGGCTTGGACTCGATGGGAATCCTGAGTTCTGGGAGTTGCGCTGCATCCTCGCTCCCGCCCCTGGCCTGAGGGGCCTGGAGGGCGGCTGGGCGCCGGGGGCTGGCTCTGAGCTTGCGAGGGCTCTGATCTGTCTGCCCCTGTGAGACGGACCATTGGATTGGGCGCCGATCAGCACTGCTGATCGGCGTGGTCCTCCCCAGCCCAGGCTCTGTTGGACCTGTCTTTTTCACAGGTTTTCCACAGGTTCAGGCCCCGCGACAGGGATGGCGGCTGGTCGCTGGGGAGAAATCCGGGGCGCAGGCGTCTCCCCTTGACAGACGCCCCGTGCAAGTTCAAGGGCGCCGTTCGCTGAAGCTTCAAGTGGGCCTCGACCCTGCGGGGCATGGAGTCTCAGGGTTGGAAGGGTGCTGACGCTCCGCCGGGGACCCGATTTGACGCGGCCCCGGCGCTGTGGAGAACTGGGTGAACACACCAGCAGATCCCCCGTCCATGGACATTGCCCCGGTCATGACCGCCTCCGCCGCTTCGGCCACCCAGGCTGTCGAAGGCGAGTCGGATGTCGGGGTGGTGAGTTTTCGGGCCATGGTCCCCGAGGCTCTGCTCACCTCGATGGCCCAGTTCATCGACGCCCACCCGAACTGGGACCAGTACCGCCTGTTCCAGGCCGCTCTGGCGGGCTTCCTGGTTCAGAACGGGGTTCAGAGCCGGGCCGTCACCCGGTGTTACGTGGCCAACATGTTCCAGAGGGGGGGAGAGGTGCTGCCGGCTCAGACAGCACCGGCCCGACCGGCCCGGTCCTCGGCTCCGAACAGTCCCCTGTAGCCGGCGGTCAGGGTGCAGAGGGCCAGGGGCCAGCTGGCGAGCAACCCCAGAGCCAGGGGCCAGGCGATCAGCAGGGCCAGCCCGAGGGGCAACAGCACGATCAGGGCCAGGCTGATGCTCAGGGCCAGCTGGTGCCAGCCATGGGAGGCCACCTGTGCCTGGCCGCGGCGGAAGGTCGCAACCGGAGGCAGCCCTCCCACCACCGCCAGGGGCAGGTGAAAGATCTGCGCCACCACCAGGGCCATCAGCAGGGCGGCGCCGGTCAGCAGCGGCACCAGGGCCAGCCAGGGATGGATCAGACTCAGCAGACCGGCCGCCAGCCCTGAGGTGGCCAGGATCAACAGGTTGAGCAGCAGCAGCAGCAGCGCCACGCCCAGCAGACGCCCCATGGCGGCCATCTGCCAGCTGGCCAGGTCGGCCAGCCGAGGCTGGCGGCCTTCCAGGGCGATCCAGGCGCCCCGCAGCAGCCCCACGTTCAGCCAGAGAAGGCTCACCACGCTGAGCATCAGCCCCACCAGCACCATCGTCATGGAGACCGCCACAGGGCCCTCGCCCAGGGCGAGGGCATCACTGGCCCGGTTCTGCAGCAGCTGGCCGATCAGTTGAGTGCTGCCGCCCAGCAGGGTGAACCCGCTGAACAGCCATGGGGCTCTCCGGTAGGCCGCCCTCCCCTGCTTCAGCCAGCCGCCGACCGCCGCGATGGCGGCCGCTCCCTCCCGGGCGCTTGCCGCCAGTCGGCCCCCGCGCCCCCGGGGCTCGGGGGTCATACGGCAGAAGGTTCCAGCCGCTCGAGCAGCCGCCGGGCCGTGGCCTCGGGCACCGGCAGGATGGAAAGGCGGTTTCCCCGGCGCACCACGGCCAGCTCCTGCTCATTGAAGCTGCTGCGCAGTTCCTCAAGGCTGAGCAGCCGTGGATAGGTGCGGCGGTGGGCCAGGCGGACGCAGTCCCAGCGGGGTGCCTGAGCTGTTGATGCTGGATCGAAGTACTTCGAGTCTGGATCGAACTGGGTCGGATCGATCAGCCCGGTTTCGATCACCTCCATCAGGCCGATGATGCCGGGGGGCTTGGCGTTGGAGTGGTAGAAAAAGGCCTGATCACCAACGGCCATCGAGCGCATGAAGTTGCGGGCCTGGTAATTGCGGATGCCGTCCCAGAGAGTGCTGCCCTCGCGCTCGAGGTGGCTGATGCCATACACATCCGGCTCACTTTTCATCAACCAGTAAGCCATCGCGCTTGGAGAGGCCCCGTGGGGCCCTCATGGGTCGGGGAGATCGGATTGTATCGAGCTGGATTGTGACGGTTGGGTTGGCTGCGGTGCCTTCCCTGACTTAGACAGCGCCAGCACGAAGCGCAGGAAATGATTGTGATGGGTTCGCCACCAGCCCCCAGGCCCACCCTCCAGTCGGCCTGGAATCTCTACGTGGCCCACTGGCGCACCTACCTGGCTCTGCAGCTCACGCTTCTGGCCCTGGCGCTGGTCTCGGTCCTGATCAGCCTGCTCATCACCTTCATCGCCGTGGCGGTGACCGCCGGTGTCTCAGCGGATCTCAGGGAAGGCGTGACCCAGCTGGTGTCGTCGGTGCTGAACCTGCCCTTCTCCCTCCTGTACCAGCTGCTGGCCGGCCTGGTGGGCGTGCTGATCTCCGCTTTGCCGGCGCTTTGGTTCGCCACGGGCCACCATCCGCTCTACCGGGAGGGTCTGGCCCTGCTTCGCTCCGATCCCCGCCGCTATCTCCTGGCCGGACTGCTGGCCTCCCTGGCGGGTGGCTTCGGCATCCTGCTCTGTCTGATTCCCGGCCTGATCGTGATGGCGCTCACCCCCATCTACGTGCGGCGGGTGTTCACCACCGACGAACCGATCTGGCCGGCCTTCCTGAACTGTTTCAGGGATCTTTTCTCCAGCCCTCACAGCTGGGGGCTGGTCGGCTATGAGCTGCTCTCGCTGCTGCTGATCGCCATCTCCGCCCTGTTCTGCCTGGTGCCCCTGCTGGTGACCGTGCCCCTGGCTGCGATCTTCATTCAGCAGTACCTGGCTGCCTGGCAGATCGGCGAGCCTCCGTCGGAAGAGGTTTCCGCCGCGCCGGTTTGACGGCTGCGGAAATCCTTACGGCTACTCAGAGGGCGGTCACCAGGGCGCGGAAATGTTCCCCTCGTGCTTCGAAATCCCTGTACTGATCGAAGCTGGCGCAGGCCGGCGAGAGCAGAACCGTGGGACAGCCCAGGCTCCGTGACAGCTGCCGGGCCAGGGGCACCGCCTCAGCCTGGCCCACCACCTGACGGACCGTACCGGCATAGCCGCTGCCCTCCAGCAGGTCTGCGAAGGCTTCCCGGGCGGCGCCGAACAGGATCACAGCGGCCGCCTGTCGCCCGAGGGCCTCGAGCCAGGCCCTGGGATCACCCTGTTTGATCTCACCCCCCGCCAGCACCACCATCGGCCCTTCCACGGCCGTGATCCCCACCTCGGCGGCGTCGTAGTTGGTGGCTTTGCTGTCGTTGAACCAGCGCACCCCATCCAGCATCCGGATCTGCTCCAGGCGATGGGGCACCCCGGGAAAACTGCGCAGGGCGGCTTCGATCGAGGCTGGCGCCAGCCCCAGTTTCAGAGCCGCGCCGGCAGCCAGCAGCATGTTCTGACGGTTGTGGGCTCCAGGCAGGGCGAGGGCGGTGACCGGAAAGAGCGGCCCCTCGGCCGCGATCACCATCCCCTGATCGATCCAGAGGCTGGGCTGCAGATCGGCATCCAGCTCCTGACGGGGGCCTGCAGTCACCCAGTCGGCCCGGTCCCAGCTGCTGGCATGGGCACGCAGATCGGCATCATCGGCGTTCAGCAGACGCTCGGTGGAGTTCTCCAGCAGGATGCGCTTGATCGCCCGGTACCGATCGAGGGTTCCGTGACGCTCGAGATGGTCAGGGGTGAGCGTGGTCCAGAGGCCGAGCTGGGGGGCCAGCTCCGGCGACGCTTCGATCTGGTAGCTGCTCAGCTCCACCACCAGCCAGTCGGGGCGGCTTGCCCCCGCACTGCGCCGCTCGAGCAGCAACTCGGTGGCCGAAAGCCCCACATTGCCCACCATCGGCGCATCCAGCCCAGCCTGGCTGAGGATGTGGCTGAGCAGATGGGTGACGGTGGTCTTGCCGTTGGTGCCGGTGATGCCGATCCAGGGGATGCCGTCACTGGCGTCCCACGCCACCGACATCTCGCCGCAGACCCGCACACCCCGCTCCCTGAGGGCGACCAGCACCGGATGATCCCAGCGGATGCCGGGGCTGACCACCACACGGTCGTCACCGGCTTCGAGCTGGGCGAAGTGCTCGGAGTCCAGGGGCTGACCCAGCACGACCTCCACTCCCTGAACCCGCAGGGCTTCGGCCTGCTGCTCAAGCTGGGGAGTGCGGCGGCTCTCCATCACCAGCACCCGCCGGCCGGAGTTTCGCAACAGCCGGGCGGCACCGGCGCCGGATCGTCCCAGGCCGATCACCACCGCCAGGGGGTGTGACGTGCTGGACATCCTGACTCCTGGTGCAGAGGATTCAGTGGGCGATACTGGAATCGAACCAGTGACTCCTACCGTGTCAAGGTAGTGCTCTACCTCTGAGCTAATCGCCCGGGTTCGGGAACTAAAGTCCCCGTCGGTACGACCCGGGATTCACGGCTCCTCAACGGCGCCACCGAGATCGAGCAGGAAACCTAGCAGTCGGCCTGCCGCATCTCAGCTGCGCTGAAGTTCGATGCGCCAGCGCTGCCGCTTGGTGGGCTGGATCGAGAGCACGGTCAGTTCTCCACGGTTCTCCAGCTGGATGCGGTCACCGGCTTTGAGACCGTGGCTGGGGCTGCCCGCAGGACGCCAGTTCACGCGGGTGGCGCCACGGCGCACCAGCTCGGCCATGCGACTGCGGGAGATCCCGAACCCCGCCGAGGCCACTGCATCGAGGCGCAGGGAGGCTTCCACGGTGGCCAGCTGGCGCGGGAGGGGCCTGGTGGGAGGCTGCAGCTGATCGACGGTTCGCGCCTCCAGCTCCACGTCAACGCTGCGCACCCTTGCCGTCGTGCCCTCCAGGCGCCCGGCCAGCTCGGGGCAGACGATGGCCTGGGCACCCCGGTCTCCCCGCATCCAGAGATCGCCCAGCTCGCTCTCGAGGGCGCCGGCCTGAAGCAGCGCGGCTCTGACATCGCCCGACACGGCTGGATCGAACAGGAAGTTGCCGCTGATCTCAAGACCGGCCAGGGGCGCCGGGGCCGGGCTCTCCCCAGCGGAGAGGTCACGGCGTTGGAGCAGCAGACGGCAGCGTTCGGCCTGCTGCCTGCCACCCTCGGCTCTGAGATGCAGTTCGCTGAGGCTGCCCAGTCGCTCCATCGCCTCCTCCCGGGCCGTGGCGGAGAGGAACCCCGACCAGAGCGGCTGCCAGTGGCCCAAGGCCTGCTCGGCCAGGGTGATCAGGGGCTCGAGTGCGGCCGGATCACGGCTGCCGAGCAGCAGGTCGGCCCTGGGCAGCCTCGGCAGCGCGGAGTTGGTGGGGATCAGGCTCATCCTTCCCCCAGACGCACCACCGCCTGGGGTCCGGCCTGCTGGATCAACAGCCAGGGAATGTCCTGCCCAGGGCTGCTCTCCACCACCAGCAGCCAGCTGCCTTCCTCGAGGCGGTTGCGCAGGCCGCGGATCCGGTCATCGGCCTCCGAGCGGACGCTGGCAGCGGCGGCGTAGCTGCCCATCCAGCCCGACCCCATGCCCAGGAGACCGCCGATCAGGGGTTCGCCGTAAGTGCCTGCAAAGGAAAAGGTGTGAAGGTCGGTGATGAAGGTGAACATCATGCCGGCGAAGAAGCCGAAGGGCATCAGCCAGCGCACCATGCTGCGCTGCCGCCGCTGCCGGGCCAGGGAGGGGTTGAGCAGCTCCACGCCATCGATGCTGGCTTCCCCTTCCCCCAGGGCCACCAGTTGCCGTGGAGCGGGCCGGAGTTCAGCGAGCTGATCGCGCAACCGGTGCAGCCTGCGCCGGTCCTTCATCACCACCACCACCGACAGTCCCAAGACCGTGCACCCAAAGGCCCGATTCTCGGCGTTGGCGAAGGGTGCCGTGGCCACCGCTCACTACACTTCACCCCCGGCAGTGTCTGGCGTTCTCCAGGCCCCCCTTGTTCTTCTCCCCTGGTCATGACAAAGGTTCTGGTTTCCGATCCCATCGACCAGACGGGGATCGACATCCTCTCCCAGGTGGCCCAGGTGGATGTTCGCACTGGCTTGCCACCGGAACAGTTGCAGCAGATCATCGGCGACTACGACGCCCTGATGATCCGCTCAGGCACCCAGGTGACAGCAGCCATCATCGAGGCCGCCGGTCGGCTGAAGATCATCGGGCGTGCCGGCGTCGGCGTCGACAATGTCGATGTGGAAGCCGCCACCCAGCGGGGGGTGCTGGTGGTGAACTCTCCGGAGGGCAACACGATCGCCGCCGCCGAGCATGCACTGGCGATGATGCTTTCTCTCTCCCGCCATGTGCCCCAGGCCCATGTCAGCACCATGGCCGGTGGCTGGGACCGCAAGAAATACGTCGGCAACGAGCTCTACAAGAAGAAGCTGGGGGTGGTCGGACTGGGCAAGATCGGCTCTCACGTGGCCCGCGTCGCCAAGGCCATGGGCATGGAGGTGCTGGCCTATGACCCCTACATCTCCGCCGAGCGCGCCCAGCTTCTTCAGGTGCGTCTGATGGCGATCGGTCCCCTCTTCGCCGAAGCTGACTTCGTCAGTCTGCACCTGCCTCGCACTCCCGACACCGAAAACCTGGTCAATGCGGAGTTGCTGGCCACGATGAAGCCCACGGCTCGTCTGGTGAACTGCGCCCGGGGCGGCATCGTCGATGAGAAGGCCCTGGCCGAGGCCGTGAGCTCAGGCACCATCGCCGGCGCTGCCCTCGACGTCTACGGCAACGAACCCCTTGAGGCCGACTCCCCACTGCGCCAGGTGGACGACCGGCTGATCCTCACGCCCCATCTCGGTGCCTCCACGGAGGAAGCCCAGGAGAACGTCTCGGTCGATGTGGCGGAGCAGATCCGCGACGTGCTGCTCGGGCTCCCCGCCCGCAGTGCCGTGAACATCCCCGGCCTGACCCCGGAGGTGATGGAGCGGCTCAAGCCCCACCTTCAGCTGGCGGAAACCCTCGGCCTGCTGCTCAGTCAGCTGGCCGGTGGTTCGATCCAGGATCTCGAGGTGAGGCTCCAGGGCGAATTCGCCAACCATCCCTCCCAGCCGCTGGTGGTGGCCGCCCTCAAGGGTCTGCTCTCCAGTGCTCTCGGTGATCGCATCAACTACGTGAACGCCGCCATCGAAGCCCGCAGCCGCGGCATCCACGTGCTGGAGGTCAAGGACGACGCCAGCCGCGACTTCGCGGGCGGCTCCCTCCAGCTCACTTGCCGCGGCGGCCAGGGCAGCCACAGCGTGACCGGGGCAGTCTTCGCCGATGGCGATCTGCGCATCACCACCATTGATGAGTTTCCCGTCAACGTGATGCCGACCCGGCACATGCTGATCACCCGCCACCGCGACATGCCCGGGATCATCGGCAACATCGGCTCGCTGCTGGGCGAGCACAACGTCAACATCGCTTCGATGCAGGTGGGGCGCCGCATTGTCCGTGGCGACGCGGTGATGGTGCTCAGCCTCGACGATCCGATCCCCCCCAGCCTGCTGGCCTCGATCCATGGGATCAACGGGATCCAGGAAGCTCATCCCGTCACGCTCTGAGTCCACTCGCCATGCCCACGACTCCCCGCTGGTGGCGTCTGGAGATGGAGGCGCCCCCAGAGCTGGAGGAATCCCTGCTCTGGAAGCTGCCATCCCTCGGCATCCGTCGGGTGGCCATCCAGTTCAGCCCCGACCAACCCAGTAACCACCAACTGGTGGCCTGGCTGCCGGAAGCCGACTGGCCGGAGCAGGAGCACCGCCGGCTGGCCCAGCAGCTCGAGCGCCTCGCCGAGCCATTCGGGCTGACACTTCCCCCCCTGGGCTGGCGGCTTCAGGACGAGGAGGACTGGAGCCTGAGCTGGAAGCGCCACTGGCAACCCGATCCGGTGGGCGAACGGCTGCTCATTCTTCCCGCCTGGCTGGAGCCGCCCCGGGAGCATGCCGGCCGGGCTGTGATCCGGATCGATCCGGGCAGCGCCTTCGGCACCGGCAGTCACCCCACCACCCGCCTCTGCCTGGAGGCGATCGAGCGGCTTGAGCCGATTGACCAGCGGGTGGCTGATCTGGGCTGCGGCAGCGGCATCCTTGGCCTCGGCGCCCTGAGGCTTGGAGCGCGCAGTGTGGCTGCGGCCGACACGGATCCTCTGGCCGTGCGCGCCACGGGCAGCAACGGAGCCCTCAACGGCTATCCAGTGGTTGCCGGGGGAGCGCTGCAGGTGGTCGAAGGATCGGTGCAGGAGCTGGCGGGCCTGTTGGGTGAGGGAGGTCAGGCCGATCTGTTGCTCTGCAACATCCTCGCGCCGGTGATCGCGGAGCTGGCAGGGCACTTCCACGCGCTGCTGGCCCCGGGCGGGCGCGGCCTGCTCAGCGGCCTGCTGGTGGATCAGGCCGAGGAGCTGCGCCGACTGCTCGCCCTCCATGGCTGGAGTGCCGATCTGGTGGCTTCCCAGGGGGGCTGGGGACTGCTGGAGATCCAGTGGTGCCGCGCTGTGATCCCCGCTGATGTCGCATAAATCACGCTTATGCGTGCCCACCCTTTGATTGGGCTTCCGGGGCTGCGCCGCCAGGAGCGCCGTCAATGCCCCGGTCCGATGTAGGACGGTGCGGTCCTACAGGCCCTGAACGCTCAGGAGTCTGTGAGCCCCAATCCTTTCCATGGCTTCCTACAAGGTCACCCTCATCAACGAGAGCGAGGGACTCAACAAGACCATCGAGGTTCCCGACGATCAGTACATCCTCGATGCGGCCGAGGAGCAGGGCATCGATCTGCCCTACTCCTGCCGTGCTGGCGCCTGCTCCACCTGCGCCGGCAAGCTCAGCACCGGCACAGTCGACCAGTCGGACCAGAGCTTCCTCGACGACGACCAGATCGAAGCCGGCTTCGTGCTGACCTGCGTGGCTTACCCCACCTCCGACTGCACCATCAAGACCCACGCCGAAGAAGAGCTCTACTGAGCTCCTGGCCTGGCTTGGCTTGAATCCAGACCCCTTCTCTGCCACCCTTCTGGGTGGCTTTTTCATGGCCGTGCAGGTGGACACCCTGATGGAGCCGGGCAGCGAGCACTGCAGCCCTGGTGGTCAGTACAGCTTCCGGGTGCTGGGCCCCTGCTGTCGTCTCTTCGACCGCGAAGAGCTGCCATGGCCCTGCTGCCGCCTGGCCTGGCGCAGCAAGGAACCCAGCTGGCGCCGCATCGGCCGGCGCTTCGTGGCCGATCTGGCCTCCAGGCGTTGCCCCTCCTACGCCGTGGAGCTGCTCCAGCCGGGCGCCAGGCCCACCTGCACCGTCCTCACCCTCTTTCCCCAGCGACTGGCCCCTGCCCTGCAGGAGTGGTGGTACAGCAAGCAGCCAGGGTCCATGGATGCCGCCAATGTGAGCCCACCCGATCTGGCCGAGGTGGCCTGAAGCACGACCTGGGAACGCGCCCGATGGCCCCATAAAAAAAACCGTGGCCCCGAGGACCACGGCGAAGCAGGGGAAGGCCGGCTCAGAAGTAAACCTTGCCGCCGCCCCACTGGGTTCCGCTCACCTTCGGGGCCACCAGGATGTAGCCGGCGATCACGCGCAGGTCGTCATCGTCGAGATCGCGCATCTTCACGAACACGTCGCTGCTGCGGAGGCTGGGGTGCACATCGGCGATGCTGTACTCCCCGTCATAGGACGTTGGGTCTTTGATGAAGTCGACCAGGGACTCAACCGAGTCGCGGGCGGGGGTGGCCAGGGAGAGGGTTTCGGGATCGAGCCCCACGTTGTAGTTGGTCTTGGTGACCCCGCCGGCATGGCAGGTGCCACAGCTGTCGTTGAACAGTTTGCGGCCGGTCTTGATCTCCGCTTCGCTGAAGGTGACCAGGTTGCCGTCCGGGTCACCCGGCACCGTCAGGGTGGCGGTGTCCCATTGGGCGGCCTGGGCAGCAGTCACGCACAAACCAAGACTGAGCAGAAGCGCCAGGGGCAGAACCAGCAGGGTCCGGGCAACCGCCCGAAGGGCAGTGGGAACAAAAGAGGCCATGAAGGGAGCCGGCGAAAAGGCGGTGGGCACCGCACCTGAGACCTTGTATCACGGGGGAAGGGCCCCCCGGCCTGGAATCAAGAACTGTTGCAGCGATCACCGTTGACCGAGGGCCTTTCAGAGGGCCTCAGCGTCGCCTGCGGGGTTCACGTCGAGGCGGAGGAAGTCCTTGGCCACAAGGGTGTTCGGGAAGATCGACCGGGCCTCGTTCACCAGGTCTTCGGGGGTGAAGGCGTTGCCGGCCACATAACGGGGACTGAGGTGGGTGAGCACCAGTTGCTTGACCCCCGCCAGCGCCGCTGTCTGGGCGGCCATGGTGCTGGTGGAGTGCTGGCGCTGGAAGGCCATTTCCGCCTCGCTGTGGGCGAAGGTGGATTCATGGATCAGCAGGTCCGCGCCCCGGGCCAGCTCCACGGCCGCTTCGCTGAACACCGTGTCGGTGCAATACACCACGCTCGAGCCCGGTCGGTCGGGTCCGCAGAGGGTCTCTCCCCGGATGACCCGCCCGTCATCCAGGCAGACCTCCCGCCCGGCCTTGAGCTCGGCATAGATCGGTCCAGGCGGAATCCCCAGCTCCCGGGCCTTCTGCACATCGAAGCGACCGGCGCGGGGTTTCTGCTCCACCCGGTAGGCGTAGGCGGGGACCCTGTGGGTGAGCGGGGCGCAGGTCACCACCAGGTCGTCGTCATCGAGCAGCACCGCTCCGGCGTGGGCGGCCCTGTGCACCCGGTGGGTGCGCAGGGGGTATCCGATCCGGGTCGAGGAGGTGCGCAGCACTCCCTCGAGGTAGTCGCGCAGGGGGTCAGGACCGTAGAGATCGACGCCGCTGCAGGCGCCCGCCAGTCCGAGGCTGGCCAGGAGCCCCGGCAGCCCGAACACATGGTCGCCGTGCATGTGGGTGATGAAGATGCGCCGCAGCTGCGACACCCTCAGCTCACTGCGCAGGAACTGATGCTGGGTTCCCTCGCCGCAGTCGAACAGCCAGAGCTCGGCCCGTTGCGGCAGGCGCAGGGCCACGGCCGAGACATTCCTGGAACGGGTGGGCACACCCGAACTGGTGCCCAGAAAGGTGACTTGCACTCAGGCTGACCCTTTGGCGCATGCTGCCACGTCACGCTCTGTCCGGGACGGCTCTGGCGTGACCGGCATGCGCTGGTCACAATGGCGCGCACGTTGCATGGCTGCCGGCATTGATGGCTGTTTCCAAGATCGGTCGGATCCATTGCCCCACCGGGCTTATCACCCGTGGTCCCAGGGCCGTTCGATCCCTGCTCCTGGCTGCGGCCCTGCTGCCGCAGGTGCTGCTGACGGGGCCGGAGGGGTTGGCCGGTGCTCCGGCCGGGGCGCAGAACGTGGCGGCCCTTGACGCCCTCGAACCCCTGATGGCCAGCCGGGCCACCAATCCCCAGCTGCGGGTGCTGCTGCTCGATCAGCCGGCGATCCGGGTGGCGGGCAACAGCGGTCTGCGCCTGCGCGATGCCAGGGGAAGGGAGCTGCTGCAGATGCCCGCCTGGGCCACCCTGACCCTCCGCCAGGTCGGGGGGCGGATCGAGGCCCGACCCTCGGCTGTGGCCAAGGGCCGCCCCGGCAGCCTCACCCTCAGCGAACTCTGGCTGGAGCCACTGCCTGGTTCAGTTGGCTCGGCCAGTCTTCAGATCGAGAAGCGTCGCTACAGGGGCCGGCTTCAGGTGAGAGCGAACGCCTCGAAGCTGCGGGCCATCAATGTCATCCCTCTCGAAACCTATCTGCCCAGTGTTGTGGGCAGTGAAATGCCAGCCAGCTGGCCCCTGGAGGCCCTGCGGGCCCAGGCGGTGGCGGCGCGCACCTACGCCCTGCGCCACCGCAAACCCTCGGCGCCGTTCGATCTTCACGCCACGGTCACGAGCCAGGCCTACAAGGGCCTTGAGGCAGAAACCACCTCCACCAGAGAGGCCGTGCGCAGCACGCAGGGTCTGGTGCTGATGCACGGCAACAGCCTGATCAACGCTGTTTTTCACAGCAGCAGCGGCGGCAGCACCGAGAACAGCGGTGATCTCTGGTCGCGCCAGTTGCCCTATCTGGTGAGCGTCCCCGACTACGACGACTCCAGCCCCGTGGCCCGCTGGGAGAAAACCCTCTCCCCACAGCAGCTGGCCCGGGCCTTTGCCGAGATCGGAGGCGCCCGCCGCATCGATGTCCTCTCCACCACTGGCAGCGGCCGGGTGCGTCAGGCCCGGGTGATCGGGCCCTCCGGAGCACTGGTGCTCAGCGGTGCCCAGTTGCGCAAACGGCTCGGGTTGCGCAGCACGCTGGTGCGCTTCAAGGCGGCCCCCTTCACCTTCTCCGGCCCGTCCCTGGCCGGCAGGAGCCAGCCCCGACCGATCGCACTGACAACCCAGTTGAATCCTGGCCTGGGCTCGCTGCCTGCTTCACCACCTCCCCGTCCCCTGGCACCGCCCTCGCCGGTGATCATCGCCGTGGGTCGGGGCTTCGGCCACGGAGTGGGCATGAGTCAGTGGGGGGCCTTTGCTCTGGCCCAGCAGGGCAAGAGGTTTGAGCAGATCCTGCAGCACTACTACCGCGGGGTGGAGGTGCAACCGTTGCGCGCTGGATCCGGACCCCTGGCCTCCGGCACGGCTGCTGGGCGAGGCTCTTAAGCTCGGTTCCTGCAGCCGCAGCAGTGGATGGGCTGCTCTCTCCGCCTCCCTCCGGTGCCATCGCTTGCCCCTCCCGCCTGGTTGGCCGATCGCTTTGAGGTCTTCGAGCGACCGTCCCGCCTGGCCGAGCGCGTCGCTGAGCTGCTGGAGCAGGAACTCAGCGCCGCCCCGGCGCGCCCCCTGGGTCTGGCCACGGGCCGCACCATGGAGCCCGTCTACGATGCCCTTGTGCAGCGGCTGCTGGCCCTGTCGCCGCAGCGGCTGAAGGCCCTTCAAGTGGGCTGGCGCAGTTTCAACCTGGATGAGTACATCGGGCTGGGGCCCACCGATTCAGGTTCCTTCGCCCTGGAGATGTCCCGCCAGCTGGTCCGTCCCCTCGGACTTGAGCCTGGCTGTGTCCGCTTGCCCGATGGTCTGGCCGAGGATCCGTCAGCTGAGGCCTCTCGCTACGCCGCAGCCGTCAGGGCGGCGGGGGGGATCGGGCTGCAGCTGCTGGGCCTGGGCAGCAATGGCCATGTGGGCTTCAACGAGCCCCCTTGTGGCCCGGAGGCGCCCTGCCGCAGCGTGGAGCTCAGCGCCGCCACCCGCAGCCACAACGCGGTGGCCTTCGCGGGTAACCCCTCCCGAGTGCCGGCTGGCGCGATCACCCTCGGCCTTGAGCAGATTCTTGGGGCCGAGCGCATCCTGCTGGTGGTGAGCGGTTCGGCCAAGGCGGGCATCCTGGCCAGGCTGCTGAGGGAGCCCCCGGGACCGTCGCTGCCGGCCAGCTGGCTGCAGGGGCATCCGGGCCTGCATCTGATCGTGGATCGGGCAGCCCTGGGGGGGTGAGCGGGGTTCAGCCCATCACAGCCTCCATCAGCTCCTCGTCCGCCTCCAGGTTGGAGGTGACGCTGCGCACGTCATCGAGCTCCTCAAGGGCATCGAGCATGCGCAGGCAGCGGCGCAGATGGTCGTCGCCTTCGAGTCGGCAGGGAGTGGCCGACACCCAGCGGGATTCCCAGTCACGCACGGGCCAGCCCAGCTGCCGCAGGCCGTGCTGAAGGGCCTCAAGGTCGGTGAAGGCGCAGAACACCTCCGCGCTCTCCCCCTCGAGGCTGTAGCCCAGCACCGGCGGCCCACCTTGATCCTCCAGGGTCAGCAGGCCCTCGAGCAGGTTGTCTTCAGCGGGCATCGGCGGCTCCAGCCTCACCACCCCCTGCTGCTCGAACAGGTACCCCACACAGCCGCTTTCCCCCAGGTTGCCCCCCTGTTTGCTGAAGGCCAGGCGCAGGTCGGCGGCGGTGCGGTTGCGGTTGTCGGTGAAGCACTCCACCAGCACGGCGACCCCACCGGGGCCGTAGCCCTCGTAGCGGATCGCTTCGAACTGGTCAGCTTCCCCGCCGCCCTGGCCTGAGCCCTTGGCGATGGCTCGCTCGATGTTGGAGCTGGGCATGCCGGCCGCCTTGGCCTTCTCGATGGCGGTGCGCAGCTGGAAGTTTCCGGCCGGGTCGGCCCCGTTCCGGGCCGCCACGGTGATCTCCCGCCCGAGGCGGGTGAAGACCACCCCGCGCCTGGCGTCGACCACGGCTTTCTGGCGTTTGATCTGGGCCCACTTGCTGTGGCCGGCCATGACGGATCGAAAACGTAGAGAAACGAAGGAGCCGTGGCTCCGGGCAACAGGGCAAGACCGCAGGTCTCAGCCCGTGGCCTCGAGCACCAGCCGGGGCTGGAGCCAGCCTTCAGCGACAGCCCTGGCCATCCCTGCCAGGTTGCCATCCGGCTTCAGCACCACCACCACCTGGCCCTCATGGAGGTCGGGGGGGCCTGCCAGGCGCCTGCCGCAGCGCCAGCCCACCAGATCGGCTGGCTCCAGCATGAGAGCTGGGTACTGCCCCAGGGCCCGGAGGGGGGCGAGCGGTGGTGGCGGCGGTTCCGCCTCGAGATCCTCGAGGCTCACGGCTGCGCTGAGATCAAAGCCCAGGGCCTCGGTGCGACGCAGCTTGGCCAGGGCCCCACCGCAGCCGAGGGCGTCACCGAGGTCCCTGGCCAGGGAGCGGATGTAGGTACCGGCGCCGCAGCGCACCTCCAGCTCCAGCAGCCCCTGGCCGGCGTCCCAGCTGAGCAGCTCCAGCCGCTCGATCGTGACCTCCCGCTCCTTCAGATCCGAGAGCTCTCCCCGGCGCGCTCTGGCGTAGGCCCGCTCCCCCTGCACGTGCACCGCCGACACCTGCGGTGGCCGTTGCAGGATCGGGCCGCGGAAGGCGTTCAGGGCCGTCTCCAGGGCATGCAGGCTCAGCGGTGGCAGGGACCGACGCTCCAGGACGCGGCCGCCCAGATCGTCGCTGTCGGTGCGCAGGCCGAGCTGGATCACCCCCCGGTACGCCTTCGCGCCGTTGAGATAGGGCAGCAGGCGGGTGGCGGATCCCAGCGCCAGGGGAAGAACCCCGGTCACGGCGGGATCGAGGGTGCCGCCATGGCCGACGCGCTTGAGGCGATAACGGCGGCGAATCCTCGCCACGCAGTCATGGGAGGTGAGGCCCGCCGGCTTGTCGAGAATGATGAACCCGCAGGGGCCTTGGGGCTGGGGGGCGCCTGGGGCACTGCCGGGTGAGGTCATGGCAGGCACTGTTGCATCCAGGCCCCTGGCCTGCAGGCTGGGGTGAACGCCCGTTCTCCCACCCGCCCGTGACCCTGCAGCAGCGCCGTGATCTGGCCTTCCTTGTGCTGGCCGGCCTGTTTCTGGGCACCATGGGCATGCTCAACATTCTTGGCCTCACTCGCTTTCTCACCCTGGGCTCGATTGCGGGCTGGCCGATCGTGGTGGCGGTGGGGGCCCTGCCCTACCCGGTCACGTTCCTCTGCACCGACCTGATCAGTGAGATCTGGGGGGAGCGTCAGGCCAGCCAGCTGGTGTGGGTGGGGCTGTTGCTCAACGGCTGGATCGTCCTGATTCTCTGGCTGGGGGGGATCCTGCCTGGTCTCGATGGCCATGGGGGCAGCGCCGGTCTGCCGCTTGCTGCGGCGGGGGAGCGACTGCCGCTGTTCTATGAGATGCGAACACTGGCCTTCGGGGCCGTGGGGGCCTCGATGGTGGCCTATCTGGCTGCCCAGTTCACCGATGTGCGGCTGTTCCATTTCTGGAAGCGCCTCACCGCTGGCAAGGCGCTCTGGTTGCGCAACAACGGGTCCACCCTGATCAGTCAGCTGGTGGACACCACGGCCGTGGTCCTGATCAGCCACTACGCGGCCCATGTGCTGCCGATCCGGGCCGAGGAGGCGGTGCTGCCCCAGCTGGGGCGTTTCATCGCCAGCGGCTACCTGTTCAAGCTTGTGGCGGCCCTGTTCGACACCCTGCCCTTCTACCTGCTTGTGGCCTGGCTGCGCCGCTGGCTGGAGGTTCCAGGCGCTGGCGCGGAGCTGGGGGATCTGGGTTGTGCCGTGGGCGATGAGCCGCTGGGGATGGGCGAGCCGTAGCGTGTCCACTGTTTCAGCAGCTCGCAGGTTTGGCTGAATCCGTGAGTCCTTTGCCTTGCTCCGTGGCCGCCCGGCTTGACGGCCCCGGGGTGAGTCAGGGGGGACTTGATCTTGAGCGCTTCCTGGCCGATGGCTTTGCCCTGCGCCGGCAGCTGGCCTCCTACCTGGGGCTCAGCATCGAGCAGCTCGATGAACGCCTGCCTCGCAGTCGCGAGGATCTGGCCTCACTCCATCCCGGTGCGGTGGGCTTCGATCCACAGCGGGTGGAAGCCTTCTATGAGCAGACGGTGGGGACCGGGCATCTGCTTGAGCTCGCGGCCTGGCACCTGGGAAGTGCCGACTACATCGCCGACACTCTGCGCCTGCAGGCCCGCTTCGCCCGCGGAACGGTGCTTGATTTCGGGGGTGGCATCGGCACCCATGCCCTGGCTGCAGCCTCGCTGCCGGGGGTGGAGCGGGTCTGGTTCGTGGATCTCAATCCCCACAACCGCGCTTTCGTGGCCGAGAGGGCCGCTGGATTCGGCCTCAGCGATCGCCTGAGCGTCTGCCGTGATCTGGAGGATCCAGGCCTTCCCCGCTGTTTCGACACGGTGGTCTGCCTGGATGTGTTGGAGCATCTCAGCGATCCCTCCGGCCAGCTGGAGCTCTTCGCCGCGAGGATGGACCATGAATCCACGGCCCTGCTGAACTGGTATTTCTTCCAGGGTTTCTCCGGGGAGTACCCCTTTCACTTCGATGATCCAGCCATGGTGGAGCGCTTCTTCCGCACCCTGCAGAGCAGATTCCTGGAGGCCTTCCACCCCTACCTGATCACCACCCGGGCCTATCGGCTGTTGGGTTGAGGTCGGCTGTTGGGTTGAGGAGGGGGAAAGGCCTTCGAGGCCGTCGTTCAGCCAGCTTCGGCAACGTGGATCCGCTTGCGGGCGCGCAGGCCACGTTTGATCGACTCGAAGCTCACTACCCCCGGCACGAGGGCGAAGAGGGTGTCGTCGGAGCCGCGACCGACGTTGACACCAGGCATCACGGAGGTGCCGCGCTGGCGCACCAGGATGGAGCCGGCTGTGACGGTTTCACCGCCGTAGCGCTTGACCCCGAGCCGCTTGGAATTGGAATCGCGACCGTTGCGTGTGGAGCCTGTGCCTTTCTTGTGGGCCATGGGGTGAAGACCTGGTGGGAGGAAACAGAGGAGGGTTGAAGCGCCGCCGCTCAGGCGATCGACTTGCCGTTGACGCTGATCGACTGGACCATCACCCGGGTGAGTTCCTGGCGGTGACCATTCTTGCGGCGGGTTTTCTTCTTCGGGCGCATCTTGTACACCAGAATCTTGGGTCCACGGCGATGGGCCAGCACCTTCAGCTCGATCGTGGCACCGCTCACGTAGGGATGACCCAGGCTGGTTCCCTGGCCGTCGCGCAACAGAAGAACGTTCTCCAGCGTCACGGTCTCATCCACCTCGGCGGGGAGGCGGTCAAGGTCGTAATAACGGTTGGGCTGGAACCAGAACTGCTGCCCAGAAGCCTCGGCGATCGCGTAGAGATCGGACGCCCCTGCCGTGGACGCTGAGGTCTCGGGTGCAGGTGCTGGAGTGACTGTGGCTTGGCTCATGGGCTCCGGGGGCGTGGACAGGCAAGCGGTGGTTGGTAACGGTCTTCACCGCCAGCAGCTCACCACTGTTCAGGCCTCTCGCACATCCAATGCGTGGACAAGCAAAGATCATCCCCTGTTGCCTGCCGGCTCGTCAACACTAAGGTTTGTCGACCGCCGATGCTGTCCCCTTGCCCATGACCCAGCCGGCGCTCACCGTGGCTTCGCTGATTCGCGATCAGCCGCTGCGCAAGGCCTGTGCCACCTGGTTGCCCGAGGGGCGTTATGAGGTGCTGGAGCTGGGGCTTCAGCAGGATCCTGCCGCCGAGCTGGAGCGATGCTGGGATCAGGTCGATGCAGTCCTGCTCGAGCCTGGGGTGCTCTCGAACGAGACCTTTCAGCGCCTGCGCGCCCAGGGCATGGTTCTGCCGGCTGTGGTGGTGGGTCAGATCAGTGGTCAGATGGAGTACTTCCAGGATGAAATCCGCCTGCCTCCTGACCAGATGGAGCAGCTCAGCTACAGCCTCGATGCCGCGATCTCCCGGTGCCTGCGCCGGAGAAGCTCTCGGCCCTCCAGCGATCATCTGGAGGGCGGCGACTCCCAGGAGGAGGTCGGTGAGCAACCAAACTGGCGGCTGCCCCATCGGCTCCAGGAGCGTCTGGGGTATCTGGGAGTATTCTACAAGCGCGATTCTTCACGCTTTCTGCGAAATCTGCCAGCGGCAGAGCGGAGTGTGTTGCTGCGTTCATTGCAGCGCACCTACAGAGATCTGTTGATCAGTTACTTCCGTGACCCGGCTGCCGCCAATCAGGCAATCGAAAGCTTTGTCAATACTGCTTTCTTCATTGACCTGCCAATCACAAAGACAGTTGAGATTCACGTGAATATGATCGACGACTTCTGGAAAAAACTGCAATTGGAGGGTCACAAGCAGGATTTTCTCAAGGACTATCGTCTGGCGTTGCTGGACGTCATGGCCCATCTCTGTGAAATGTATCGTCGCTCCCTTCCACCGGAGGTGCCTTCCATGACGGCTGGTGAGGGTGATGAATCGATGGCTCCCAAAGTGATCATGGCTTCGCAGGTGCAATCATGAACCCACAGAAAACCTACATCCTTAAGCTCTATGTTGCAGGCAACACCCCCAACTCGATGCGGGCTCTCAAGACATTGCGCCAGATCCTCGAGAAGGAGTTCAAGGGTGTGTATGCTCTTAAGGTGATCGATGTGCTCAAGAATCCCAGGCTCGCAGAAGAGGATAAGATTCTCGCTACCCCCACCCTGGCCAAGATTCTGCCGCCACCGGTTCGTCGCATCATCGGTGATCTCTCCGATCGCGAGCGGGTCTTGATCGGCCTCGACCTGCTCTATGACGAGCTCACCGATCTCCAGATTGCCGAGGAGATGATCGACGATACCGATGAGTCCTGAATTCTTTCGATGCCCCCTGCCTTTTCCCCTCCCCCCGATGGCCGGTCTTAGATTCTGTCCATAGGACCAAGGACCCATGCAGGATCACAATGCCGTTAGTCACCCCAGCATGAAGCTGCAGAAGCTGCCCACGGGAGTGGAAGGCCTTGATGACATTTGTCAGGGAGGTCTTCCGGTTGGGCGATCCACGCTGATCAGCGGAACCTCAGGGACCGGGAAGACAGTTTTTTCTCTTCATTTTCTCCATAACGGCATTCGTGATTTCGACGAGCCTGGAATCTTCGTGACCTTTGAGGAGTCTCCGCTCGACATCATCCGAAATGCTGCCAGTTTCGGCTGGAACCTTCAGGAGCTTGTTGCCCAGGACAAGCTTTTCATCCTCGATGCATCCCCCGACCCTGACGGCCAGGACGTGGCTGGCAACTTTGATCTCTCCGGGTTGATCGAGCGAATCAATTATGCCATTCGCAAGTACAAAGCAAAGCGCGTAGCCATTGATTCCATCACCGCTGTCTTTCAGCAGTACGACGCTGTGTCAGTGGTGCGGCGGGAGATCTTTCGCCTCATCGCCAGGCTCAAAGAAATTGGTGTCACCACCGTGATGACCACCGAAAGGATTGATGAATATGGCCCGATTGCTCGCTATGGCGTTGAAGAGTTTGTGTCAGATAATGTGATTATCCTCCGCAATGTGCTGGAAGGAGAGCGTCGTCGACGCACCGTGGAGATCCTGAAACTGCGGGGAACGACTCACATGAAGGGGGAATTCCCCTTCACCATGGGAGCCCACGGTGTGGCGATCTTCCCGCTCGGGGCGATGCGGCTCACTCAGCGGTCTTCAAATGTGCGCCTCAGCTCTGGCGTGCCCAGGCTGGATACGATGTGTGGTGGTGGTTTCTTCAAGGATTCCATCATCCTCGCCACCGGCGCCACCGGCACCGGTAAAACCCTGCTGGTAAGCAAATTCGTGGAAGATGCTTACAACAACAAGGAGCGTGCAATCCTCTTTGCCTATGAGGAGTCGCGCGCGCAGCTCCTGCGCAATGCCACCAGCTGGGGGATCGATTTCGAGAAAATGGAGCAGGACGGTCTGCTCAAGATCATCTGCGCCTACCCCGAATCAACCGGACTGGAAGATCATCTTCAGATCATCAAGACGGAGATTGCCAGGTTCAAGCCAGCACGGATGGCGATTGATTCGCTCTCGGCACTCTCGAGAGGTGTCAGTCACAATGCTTTCCGGCAATTCGTGATCGGGGTCACAGGCTATGCCAAGCAGGAAGAGATCGCCGGATTCTTCACAAATACATCAGAGGAGTTCATGGGGAGTCATTCCATCACCGACTCCCATATCTCCACGATCACAGATACCATCCTGCTGCTTCAGTACGTGGAAATCCGTGGTGAGATGGCCCGTGCTATCAATGTGTTCAAGATGCGTGGCTCCTGGCACGACAAAGGCATCCGCGAGTTCGTGATTACCGGTCAAGGGCCGGAAATCAAGGATTCTTTCTCTAATTTTGAGCGCATCATCAGTGGCGTTCCCCATCGCGTCACCACCGACGAACGGGTAGAGCTCTCCCGGATTGCCCGTGGCATCGATGGCGAGGAGCCCTTCTAGAGCTGGTCTGACAACATCGTCAGACCTCCGCCAGTTTCGGTTCCCCCAACCGGGCCTGATGGGAGCGCCTCTTCCCTTCCACCAGCAATTCATCGCTGTCCGCCTGCTCCAGGGGCAGATCGAACCAGAAGGTGGTGCCCACCCCTGGCTCACTGGCCATCTGAATTGCGGTGCCGTGCTTCTCAAGGATGCCCCGCACGATCGAGAGCCCCAGACCCGTGCCCACTTCGGTATGCACGGCGTTCTCCACCCGGTAGAAGCGCTCGAAAATCCGTTGTTGATCCTCCCTGGAGATGCCTGCGCCCGAATCGGCGATCTCCACCCGAAGCCTCGGCAGGGGTGAACTGAGCTCGCAGCTGGGGACCCCATGGGCCGGCAGATTGGCAGGATCGAGGTGACAGGAGTCGGGCCAGGGGTAGGCCCTCAGCATCAGCCGGCCACCGGCTGGGGTGAATTTGAGCCCATTGCCCACGAGGTTGTCGAGCACCTGCAGCAGCAGGTCCCAGTTGCCCCGCACCGAGGGCAGCTGAGCATCCATCTCCAGCACCAGCTGCACGCCTTTCTCCTCGGCATTGAGGCGGTAGTTGCGCAGGGTCTGCTCCATGGCCGGACGGATTTCCATCGGCTCGAGGGTCCAGGTGCGATCGGATTCGAGCCTCGAGAGATCGAGCACGTCGTTCACGAGCCGGGTGAGGCGGTCGGTCTCGGCGTTGGCGATCGCCAGGAATTCCTGGGTTTCTTCCTCGCTCAGCTGATCACGCAGATCATGGAGCGTTTCGACGTAGCTCTTGATGTTGAACAGGGGCGTGCGCAGTTCATGGGACACATTGCTGATGAAGCGGCTCTGGGCGGCATTGAGTTCCACTTCCCGGGTGAGGTCCTGAACGGTCATGGCGATGCCCTTCAGGCTTTCCCCCGAAGCATCCTTGACCGTCTGCAGCACGATGCGCAGGGTTCGTAGCGGCTCCCCGAAGCTGCTGCGCAGATCGGCACTGTCCCTCTCTCCGTTCACCAGGGCATCGAGAGGCCCCTGCAGCTCCATGGCCAGCACATCAGGCAGTTCACTGCCCAGGTCCTGGCCTTCGAGGTTGCGGCCCTCCCAGCGAAACAGGCGCCGTGCCGTGGGATTGACCAGCACGATCCGCCCCTCCCCATCGAGCAGGGCTGCGCCATCGGCCATCGTGGCGATCAGGCTCTGTTGTTTCACCTGGGCGGCCGTGAGCTCCTCGATGTTGGCGGCGTCGTAGACCTCCAGCTGGGAGGCCATGTCGTTGAAGCCATTCAGCAATTCACCCAGTTCCCCGCCCACGGGCAGGGCGATGCGGGCTTCGAAATCACCCCCGGCGATCGCCCGCACACCGCGCAGCAATTCCTTCACCGGGCGGGTGATCGTGAGGGCATTGAAGACCGCCCCGAGGATCACCAGCACCCAGATCGAGATGAACACCGCCACGGTCACCTCGCGGGTGAGGGCCGCGCTGGCGAGCACTGCTTCATTCGGGTTGATGCCGAGGGCCAGTACCCCGAGGTAGCGCCCCTCGCTCACCATCGGCACGAAGACATCCGTCACCTGGCCATCGGGACTGAGGTGCTGCCGGATCAGCGGGTTCTGGGGCCGGCGCTGGAGCTCCGCCGGCAGTTCCAGGCGGCGCCTGAGCAGCAGTTCGCTGCCGCCGTTGGTGGCGCTGATCGGAATCCCGAGGTAGATCACCCCTTCGGGATCGGCAAAGAAGATGTAGCGGAGGCTTCGGCTGGAACGCCAGAAGCGTTCGGCCACCGCCGCCAGCTCCCGGTCATTCCCCTCCGCCACCAGCGAGGTCACATTCGCTGAGAGCAACAGACCCAGATCCCGGGCGAAACGGGTGTCGCTCATGCGTGCATCCACCTGGATGCCATTGAGCGCAAAGAAGGTGATGCCGGTCATCATCAGGCTCACCACGAGGGTGGCCACAGCCAGCAGTTTGGTCTGGAGGCTGAATTCCGCCCACCAGAGGCTGAGTTGCTCCCACCAGCTCAGGGGCAACGGGGTGCCGCTCGCGCAGTCGGGGCTGGGGGTGGAGGAAGGCAAGGCGTCGCTCACGCCCGGGACCGGAGGTGTGCTGGCACCCTAGGTGCGCCGGACCTGGTGACCGATGTCGCGGCGGAAGATGATGCCTTCGTAACGCACCTCAGCAAGGCCGTCGTAGGCGCTGGCGAAGGCCGCATCGAAATTCCCGGCCTGGGCGACCACCGCCAGCACCCGGCCTCCGGCTGTCACGCAGGCACCGGACTCCTGCTGCCGGCTGCCGGCATGGAAGAGCTGCCGCCCGGGGATGGCCACCTGCCCGGTGTGGATCGCATCCCCCTGGCGCACTTCCCCGGGATAGCCCGCGGCCGCCGCCACCACACAGGCGCTGCAACCCGGCGCGATCGAGAGGGTCGGTGCTTCATCCAGCGCCCCGCGGGCGCAGGCCAGCAGCACCGCGGCCAGCTCTCCGCCCAGCAGAGGCATCAGGGTCTGGCATTCGGGATCGCCGAAGCGGCAGTTGAATTCGATCACCCGGATGCCGTCCTCACTGAGCATCAGCCCCGCGTAGATCACGCCCCGGTAGTCGATGCCCCGCCGGCGCAGGGCGTTGAGGGTGGGTTCGAGCACCTGCGCTCGAACCTGCTCGAGGGTCGCGGCATCGAGCAGGGGTGCCGGGGCGTAAGCCCCCATGCCGCCGGTGTTGGGGCCGGTGTCACCTTCTCCGATCCGTTTGTGATCCTGGGCCGGTGGCAGGAGCACCATCGTCCGGCCATCGCTGAGGGCGAACACCGACACCTCAGGGCCGCTCAGCCGCTCCTCGAGCACAAGGCTCTGGCCGGCCTCACCGAATCGTCCCGCGAAGATCTGCTCGATCGCGGCGCGGGTCTCCTCGACGCTCTCGGCCACAGTGACCCCCTTCCCTGCCGCCAGGCCATCGGCCTTGACCACCAGGGGCCTTCCCTCCCGCTCCAGCACCGCCAGGGCTTCCTCGCGGCTGGAGGCCGCCCAGTAGCCGGCGGTGGGTACACCCGCCTCCATCATCAGGGCCTTGGCCCACTGTTTGCTGGCCTCCAGCTGCGCCCCGTCGGCTCCTGGCCCGAACACGGCGATCCCACCCGCCCGCAGGGTGTCGGCCAGGCCGTCGGCGAGCGGCCCTTCCGGCCCGACCACCACCAGGGTCACCCCCAGATCGAGGGCCGCCTGGAGCAGGCCCTCCTGGTCGGCGTCGTGGATGGCCAGGGCCTCACAGCCCTCCAGCTGGGCGGTTCCGCCATTGCCTGGAGCCACCCAGACCCGCTCCACCCCCGGGCAACGGGCCAGGGCCCAGGCCAGGGCGTTCTCCCGGCCGCCGGAGCCCACCACCAGCAGTCGCTGCACGCCGGGCTCGTGGGTGGAAGGGGGACCGGACTGGACTGGAGCTGTCATGGGGCCGCAGCGGCGGAGGTGGCGGATCGGTTCCCTTAGGTTTACCCCCGGTGGACCGCCAGCCGTGTCGTTCCTTCTTTACATGCCTGAGGTTCCCGGTGCACCGCTCAATCGCCGTGTCCAGGCCATCCCGCGGGCACGGCTGGCGGGCCTGCTCACACTGCTCCTGCTCAGCTGCAGCTTCCCCGGCCGCAGCGTGGCCCAGCCCCTGCCGGATCCACTCCCGCTCCCCCAGAGCGGCCCCCCGGTTCCCCCAGTGCTGTCCTTGCCCATGGACGAGCAGGCCTTCCTCGCGGCCCTGGCCTCCGATCAGCTGCCGGTGCTGGAGGAGGCCTGTCAGGACTCCGCCCGCTTCGATCTGCCCGGGCGGCTCCGTCAACTCAAGGACCGGCTGGTCGCTCTGCGGCCTGCCCCCCAGCCCCTGCCCGTGGTCCTCTCCAATGCCAATGCCCTGATCAGTTGCCTGGCACCGGAGGCGGCCCTCTCTGTGCTCGACCGCTACGGGCCCGGCCCCGGGCTGGAGCGTCAGCAATGGCTGACCCTGCAGTGGCGGGCGGCCAATGCCGGCCTGAATCACCGCCGCGCCGCCGAGGCCCTGCGACGGCTCGCCCGCGGGGAGCGCAGCTCTCTGGAGGCCGTGGCCCTGCCGGTGCGGCTGCGTGACGACGGCAACCTGGACACCCGTTCGGCCCTTGACGTGCTCGCTTCCCATCTCGCGGCCATGGGCCGCCGGCGGGAAGCGGCGGACGTGTTGCTGGCCGGTCGCCTGCCTGGTCAGGTGGCGGCCGAGCGCCTCCAGCAGGCCGTGGCGCTGCTCAGCGACCTTCCCCTGGCCCAGCGCAATGCTCTCCTCGAGATGGCCCTGGATCAGGCCGCCGCGGGCGGGGCCTGGGGCCTGGCGGCCCAGTTGCTGGATGACCAGCAGGCCCTGCAGCGGCTCGAGGGTGGCGATCCGGATCCGGCCCGGCAACGCCGTCTGCGGCTCAGCCGCCGCATCGATGACGCTTACGCCGAGTGGCTGCTGCGGCGCGATGATCCCTCCCAGGCGGAGCGAAACCAGGTGCTGGAGCAGCGCCTGCGCTCCCCGCGCGAGCCGGGCGGCCATGCTGCCGGGGAGGGCCCCAGGCCGTTGCTTATGGAGCCTGCCGCACCCTCTCCCGCCGTCCCTGCAAACTCCTCCGAGCCCACCACCCCATGACGCCCTATCAGCTGGGTCCGCTCCTGTACGAAGGCAAGGCCAAGCGGATCTTCCAGACCGACCAGCCCGACCTGGTGGCGGTGGAGTTCAAGGACGACGCCACCGCCTTCAACGCCCTGAAGAAGGCCGAACTGAAGGGGAAGGGCATCCTCAATTGCAGCATCTCCGCCCTGCTGTTCGAGCATCTGCAGCGCGCGGGTGTGCCCACCCACTACCTGGGGGTGCAGGGCCACCACTGGATGCTGGTGCGCCCGGTGCGGGTGATCCCGATCGAGGTGGTGATCCGCAACGTGGCGGCGGGCTCGTTGTGCAAGCAGATGCCGATCGCCGCCGGCACCCCGCTCGATCCACCGCTCCTCGACCTCTATTACAAGGACGACGCCTATGGAGACCCCCTGCTGAGCGAGGCACGGCTGGAGCGGCTGTCCCTGGTGAACGGCGAACAGCGCCGGGAGCTGGAAGCGCTGGCCCGCCGGGTGAACGCGGTGCTGCTGGATTTGTTCAGCGGTCTCGGTCTGCAGTTGGTCGATTTCAAGCTTGAGCTGGGCTTCACGGCCGACGGGGCCCTGGTGGTGGCCGATGAAATCAGCCCCGACACCTGCCGTCTCTGGGACCTCGACGTGGTCGATGCCCAGGAGAGGATTCTCGACAAGGACCGATTCCGCCAGGATCTCGGCGGGGTGATCGAAGCCTATGGGGAGGTCCTCAAACGGGTCCAAGGGGTGATCCACGGCCCCAGCCTCTACGGGTAAGGTCACGGCAATTTGCGGCGCCGCCGCTTTGACTCGGAGAACCATGGGTGTCATCCCCAACGCCCGCGCCACTGCTGCCATCTCCGAAGCGATGCCGAGGCCTCTGTCGCTGGCCCTTGGCCTGCCTATGCTGGGTCTGCTGGCGCTGCTGACTCCCCAGGCCGCAGCCGCCCGGAGCGAACCAGCTGCCGAAGTGGCCCAGGCGGCCGAAACCGCTCCCTCCGCACCGGATCAGACCCCGACGGAGCCTGAACCTGCTGCGCCGGAGACAACTTCACCGGAAGCCGTCCCACCGGAGACCACAGCTCCAACCCCCGAGGAGGAGGAGGCCACTGAGGACCCTGCGACCTCTCAACCCGAGTCCCTGGAGTCTGACCAGGCCCCTGCCGAGGCGCCCGCCACCCCGCTCCCCAGCGGCCCACCAGGCTCGATCAGCCCTGGAAGCCTCGCTCCCGAGAAGCCCGACGAGCCGAGGGTCCTGGTCAGTGAGGTGGTGATTCAGGGACTGGAAGGGCACCCCGAGCGGGAGCGCCTGGAGCTCGCCGCCTATGACGCCATGGTGGTCAGGCCCGGCAGCCGGGTCACCCGCAGCGAGCTGCAGACCGACCTCTCCGCCATCTACGCCACCGGCTGGTTCTCGGATGTGCGCATCCAGCCGGTGGACGGCCCCCTTGGTGTGCAGGTGGTGGTGATCACCACCCCCAATCCTGTGCTGGAGAAGGTCGAGTTCGACGCCGAAGAGATCAAGCTGCCACCCACGGTGCTGGCGGACACCTTCGCCGCAGATTTCGGCAGGACCCTCAACCTCAACACCCTGCAGTCCCGGATGCAGGACCTGCAGAAGTGGTATGCCGATCAGGGCTACTCCCTGGCCCGGGTCACCGGTCCCAACCGGGTGAGTCCGGATGGCACGGTGCTGCTCACGGTGCGGGAAGGCACTGTCGAGGGGGTGGAGGTTCAGTTCCTCAACAAGGAAGGTTCGGCCACCAACGAGGAGGGGGAGCCGATCCGGGGCAAGACCAAGCCCTGGGTCGTCAGCCGTGAGATCTCGATCAAGCCCGGCGAGACCTTCAACCGCCGCAACCTCGAGGACGACATCAAGCGCCTCTACGCCACCGGCCTCTTCGGTGACATCAAGGTGACCCTGCGGCCCGTACCGGCCAAACCCGGCGAGGTGGTGATCGTGCTCGGCATCGTCGAGCAGTCGTCGGGCTCCCTCTCCGGCGGCCTCGGCTACAGCCAGAGCCAGGGTGTGTTCGGTCAGATCCAACTCCAGGACAGCAATCTGCTGGGCCGGGCCTGGGATCTCGGCCTCAACTTCACCTATGGCCAGTTCGGTGGCCTCGCCGACATCTCCTTCACCGATCCCTGGATCAAGGGCGATGCCTACCGCACCGCCTTCCGTGCCCGCCTGTTCCTGAGCCGCGAGGTTCCCCAGATCTTCCAGAGCCAGGACAACGGCAACATCAACACGGTGTCCGACTTCTACGAAGCCCCCGGCACCCCCGTGGCCTTCAACATCAACAACAGCAACAACCCCGAGAGCAAAACCTTCCGCTCGGTCTCAGAAGCCGAGTCTCAGTCTCCGAACAACAGCTGGTTTGATTACGAAGGCAACTCAGTCGCCATCCAGCGCGCTGGCGGCAACATCCAGTTCGTGCGGCCCCTCAACGGCGGCAATCCCTTCAAGCGCGCCCTCTGGACCGCGGTCCTCGGCGTCAGCGCCCAGGAGGTCACGCCGATGAACTTCGCCGGCTCCAGCCGCCCGTTCGGCGCCAGCACCAACGACTTCAATGGCGCAGAAGCACCGATCGACGATGTGATCTGCATCGCCTTCAACTGCGCCCGCACCAACCAGTTGCTTGCATTGCGGCTGGCGGCCACCCGCAACAGCCTCGACGATCCCCGCAACCCCACCTCCGGATCCTTCCTCAGCGTCGGCACTGAGCAGTACGTCTCCGTCGGCCCCGATTCCCCCACCTTCAACCGCCTGCGGGCCAGCTATAGCTATTTCATTCCCGTCAACTGGCTGAAGTTCTACAAGGGCTGCCGTCCCAAGCCCGGTGAGACCCCCGACTGCAAGCAGACCCTGGCCTTCCAGTTCTCGGCGGGCACCAACATCGGCGACCTGCCGCCTTACGAGGCCTTCTGTCTGGGGGGGTCCAACTCCGTGCGCGGCTACGCCGACTGCGACCTGGGGGTGGGACGCAGCTTCGGGGAAGCCACGATCGAATACCGCTTCCCGCTGTTCAGCATCGTCAGTGGTGAGCTGTTCGTCGATGGGGGCACGGCGTTCGGCACCCAGTCGGCAGTGCCCGGTAATCCGGGAACCCTGCTCGACAAGCCCGGCAGCGGCTTCTCCGTGGGAACCGGTCTGATCGTGACGACTCCGGTCGGCCCTCTGCGCCTTGAGGTCGCCAGCGAGGGTTTCACCGGTGACTGGCGCTTCAACCTCGGAGTGGGCTGGAAGTTCTAGTGACCCACTGGCCTGAGGATTACAGCCGGGCCTGGACCCTGGCAACGGCGGTGGAGCGCTCGGGCGTGGGTCTGCACAGCGGAAGCCCCTGCCGCGTGCGGCTGCAGCCTTCCGAGAGCCCCGGTTACCAGGTGGGCTGGCTCGATGCGCCTGAGCTGACGCCGGTGCTGCTCCACCCCTCCCAGGTGAGTGATACCCGGCTGTGCACGGCCCTGCGCCTCGACCAGCGCCGCCTTGCCACGGTGGAGCACCTGCTGGCGGCCCTGGTGGGAACGGGCCTCTCCCACCTGGAGCTGCTGGTGGAGGGGGAGGAAGTCCCTCTCCTGGACGGTTCCGCTCTGCCCTGGGTGGAGGCGATCGCTGAAGCCGGCCTGCAGTCCCTCGGCCAGCGGGAGTCTCTCCAGCCCCTGAACGCTCCGATCACCCTGCAGCAGGGCCAGAGCTTCGCCACCGCCCTGCCCAGCGAGAGGCCCAGGATCGGGGCCGCGATCGAGTTTCCCCAGGGTGCGATCGGCCGGCAGCTCTACTCACTGGAGCTCACTCCAGCAGCCTTCGTGGAGCAGATCGCACCGGCTCGCACCTTCGGCTTCCGCGAGCAGATCGAGCAGCTCCAGGCCGCCGGTCTGATTCGGGGTGGCGACCTTGAGAATGCCCTGGTCTGTGATGGGGATCACTGGCTGAATCCGCCCCTGCGTTTCCCCGAGGAACCGGTGCGCCATAAGCTCTTGGACCTGCTGGGGGATCTGGCGCTGGTGGGCTTGCCCCAGGCCCAGGTCTTCGCCTTCCGTGGATCCCACGGGCTGCACACTGCCCTGGCGGCGGCCCTGGCCGCTCCGTCCCGCTCGACCTGAAGCCCGTTGTCCGTTTCTCCCGCTGGCACCCCCCTGCTCACGTCCGAGCAGATCCTCAACCTGCTGCCCCATCGCTATCCCTTCGCCCTGGTCGACAGGGTGATCGAGTACGAGCAGGGAAAGCGGGCGGTCGCCCTCAAGAACGTCACGCTCAACGAGCCCCAGTTCCAGGGGCATTTCCCCGGACGTCCCCTGATGCCCGGTGTGCTGATCGTGGAGGCCATGGCCCAGGTGGGCGGTCTGATCGTCACCCAGATGCCTGAGCTGCCCAAGGGGCTGTTCGTGTTTGCCGGCATCGATGGGGTGCGCTTCCGCCGGCCGGTGGTCCCCGGTGATCAGTTGCTCATCAGCTGCGAATTGCTGAGTCTGAAACGCAAGCGTTTCGGCAAAGTGAGGGCTGAAGCCACCGTCGAGGGCGACCTGGTGTGTTCCGGGGAGCTGATGTTCTCCCTGGTTGACTGAGGCGATGACCAGCACAGCCGTGGAAACCACGATTCACCCCACCGCGGTGGTCGACAGCCGGGCCGAGCTGGCCCAGGGCGTCCAGATCGGCCCTTTCGCGGTGATCGGCCCCGACGTGCGGATCGGCCCCGGCTGCCAGATCGGTCCCCACGTGGTGATCGATGGCCGGGTGACGATGGGGTCCGGGAACCGGATCTTTCCAGGGGCCTGCATCGGCCTCGAACCCCAGGATCTCAAATACGGAGGCGCCCCCACCGAGGTGGTGCTGGGGGACGACAACACGATCCGCGAATGCGTCACCATCAACCGCGCCACCGCCGATGGCGAGCAGACCCGCCTGGGGAGCGGCAACCTGCTGATGGCTTACAGCCATGTGGGGCACAACTGCCACCTCAGCAACCGCATCGTGGTGGCCAACAGCGTGGCGATCGCCGGCCATGTGGTGATCGGCGACCGGGCCGTGATCGGCGGGGTGCTCGGCATCCACCAGTTCGTGCACATCGGACAGCTGGCGATGGTCGGCGGCATGAGCCGCATCGACCGCGACGTGCCCCCCTTCGCGATCGTGGAGGGCCATCCCGGTCGTCTGCGCGGTCTCAACCGGATCGGGCTCAAGCGCAACGGTCTGGCTGACCGCGAGGGCGGTGCCGAGATGAAGCAGCTCCTGGCGGTGTGGAATCGGCTCTATCGCAGCCAGGAAGTGCTGGCCGAGGCGCTGGCTCACATCCGCGCCGAAACACTCCTGCCTGCCTCCGAAGAACTCTGCAGCTTTCTCGAGGCCTCGATCGCCCCAGGGCGCCGGGGCCCGCTTCCCCACCAGCGCTGATGGTGCGTCTGCTGATCAGCACCGGTGAGGTGTCCGGCGATCTTCAGGGTGGCCTGCTGATCCAGGCCCTCCATGCGGAAGCCAGGCGGCGGGGCCTGCCTCTGCAGATCGACTGCCTCGGTGGAGAACGGATGCGGAGCGCCGGCTCCCATCTCCTGGCCAACACCGCCCCGATGGGTGCGGTCGGCCTGTGGGAAGCGCTGCCTCTGGTGCTGCCCACCCTGCGCCTGCAGCGGCGGGTGGGCACCTGGCTCTCCCGTTTCCCTCCTGACGGCGTGGTGCTGATCGACTACATGGGGGCGAACGTGAGCCTGGGCCGCCGCATTCGCCGCCGCTTCCCCGGGATCCCGATCACCTACTACATCGCTCCCCAGGAATGGGCCTTTCGGCTGGGGGAGGGTGGAACCACCCGCCTGATCGGCTTCACCGACCGCATTCTGGCCATCTTCCCGGAAGAAGCCAGGTTCTACGCCTCCCGCGGCGCCCGGGTCACCTGGGTCGGCCATCCCCTGATTGACACCCTCGGAACCCTGCCCTCACGGGAGCAGGCCCGCCGGGAGCTGGGACTGACCCCATCCCAGCAGTTGCTGTTGCTGCTGCCCGCCTCCCGCCCCCAGGAGATGCGCTACATGATGCCCACCCTGGTGGCGGCCGCGGCCAAGCTGCAGCGGCGCCGGCCGGGGCTGCGGGTGATGGTGCCGGCTGGTCTGGCCAGCTTCGAGGCCCCCCTGGCGGAGCAACTGGAGATGGCAGGTGTGGAGGCCACGGTGATCCCTGCGGATCGCTCCGATGCCATCAAGCCGGTCCTTTGCGCCGCCGCTGATCTGGCTCTGACCAAATCGGGAACAGCGAACCTGGAGCTGGCCCTCCGAGGGGTTCCCCAGGTGGTGGGATACCGCCTCAGCCGGGTCACCGCCTTCGTGGCCCAGCGACTGCTGGGCTTCAACGTGCCCCACATCTCTCCGGTGAACCTGGTGCTGGGTGAGCGGCTGGTGCCGGAGCTGCTCCAGGACGACCTGACTCCCGAGGGGATCGAAGCCATGGCGCTGCCCCTGCTGGAGCAGAGTCCTGAGCGCGACCGGATGCTGGCGGGCTACGCCAGGTTGCGCGGCCTGCTCGGTGAGCCTGGTGTGACCACCCGAGCCGCCTGTGAGATCCTCGATCAGATGGCGGGGGCGCAGGCGTGAATCAGGCTGATGGGCGCCAGGACGGTCTCAGGTCCCCGGACCGGCGATCCAGACCCAGGCGTGAGTCCCCCTTGCAGGGGTTGTCGATGGGGCTGCTGACCTCTCTGCTGCTGGCCCTGCTGCTGCTTCCTGCGGCACCGGCGCAGGCTGCCCTGGAGGAGGCCGTTCTCGCCGGTGGTTGCTTCTGGTGCCTCGAGCACGATCTGGAAACCCTGCCGGGGGTGGTGGAGGCGATCAGCGGCTTCAGCGGAGGCAGCGTCAGCAACCCCACCTACCGCCAGGTGACCGCCGGAGGAACCGGCCACATCGAGAGCGTGCGGGTTCGTTTCGACTCCGCTCGGATCAGCCTGTCCACACTCCTTCGCGCGTACTGGCGGAATGTGGACCCCCTCGATGGAGGTGGCCAGTTCTGCGATCGAGGTGGCTCGTACCGTCCCGTGATCTTCACCCGCGGGACGTCTCAGCGGGATCAGGCCAAGGCCAGTCTGAACTCGGCCGCCAGGGAGCTGGGGATCACTCCCCGGGCGATCAAGGTTGAACTACGGGATCTCAAGGCGTTCTGGCCCGCCGAGGCCTATCACCAGAACTATGCGGAGCGCAACAAGGTCCAGTACAACTACTACCGCTGGTCCTGTGGCCGCGACCGCAGGCTCGATCGGGTCTGGGGGGAGAGGGCCCGGAAATCACTGCCGTGGCTGAGCGGGCCGGCCAAGTGAGGACAGCCGCCCAGCAGAGGGGATCTCCGGCCCTTTCCAGATCCGCAAAATCCGCCTACTGTAAATCGATGCGGAGTCTCGGAAGTGTGGGTTGTATGTATCTGCTGACGATCCGGGATGGACTGGTCACACGTCACATCGGTCCCTATGCCAGTCCCAAGCAGGCCGTCGACGATCTTGACCGCCTGCTGGCCTCATTCGGTGAGCGGGCCCGCTGGCAGATCCACGAACTGGAGGAGCCCGCCAGGTTGCTGGAGAACCCAGGGCCGGCCAAAGATCGGGATGATCGCTCCTTGGCATCGAGCCCCGTCGCCGCCTGAGGCGGCTCAGCTGGGAGTGCCGGCCCCGGGGCGCCCACCTCGGGGATAGCCCCGAAGCAGGCCGCTTTCCACCATCAGTCCCACCCCGGCGGTCACGCAGATCAGCCCGAGAGTTCCATACCAGAACCAGGGTCCCGGCGCGGCCACCTGCTGGCTCAGCGCGGCCAGCTGAAGGGTGCGGCGGGTGATGGCCTCTCCCACCAGGCAGATGCCCAGCGGCAGGAGCAGGACCCCCAGCTGAGCGCGGATGTACCAGCGGATCTTCTGCGCAGCCATGGCGTCGGGGTCCGGCGTCAGCGGAGCCAACCCTAAGCCGCGCCCCCTCGGCTCACCCAGTCCACCAGGGTGCGCACGCCGAACCCGGTGGCGCCCGCTGGATCCAGGCCCCGCCCCTTGTCACTCCAGACCGTGCCAGCGATATCCAGGTGGGCCCAGGCCAGACCGGCCGGCATGAAGTCCTGCAGGAAAAGTGCGGCGGTGATGGCGCCGCCCGGACGGGGACCGGTGTTCTTCATGTCGGCCACCGGGCTCTTGAGTCCTTTCTTGTAGGAGGCCTGCAACGGCATGCGCCAGAAGGCCTCCCCACGGCTGCGGCCGGCCTCCAGCAACGCCTCCGCCAGTGTGTCGCTGGGGGACCACAATCCGGCGATCTCTTCGCCCAGGGCGATCACGCAGGCCCCGGTGAGGGTGGCCAGATCCACCACGGCATCGGGCTCGAGCCTGGCGGCATAGACGAGGGCGTCGGCCAGGGTGAGGCGGCCCTCGGCGTCGGTGTTGTTGACCTCGATCGTCTTGCCGTTGGAGGCGGTGAGGATGTCGCCTGGGTGAATCGCCTCTCCGCTGATCATGTTTTCGCAGGCGGCCACGATCACATGGACCTCCACGCCGGCCGGCCTCAGTTCAGCAATGGCCCTGGCGGCCCCCAGCACCGCTGCGCTGCCTCCCATGTCGTACTTCATCATCTCGATCTGCGAGCCGCCGGTCTTGAGGTTGTAGCCGCCGGAATCGAAGGTGAGTCCCTTGCCGATCAACACAAGCCGGCGGCTGGCGC
>NZ_JAHLZB010000043.1:0-29183 GCF_025128255.1 Synechococcus sp. CS-205 | reverse complement strand
CTCCAGGCGCTGGCCGGCCAGCGCCCCCCATGAGGCTCCCACCATCAGCACCACCAGACCGGCATGGACCAGCAGGGGCCCAACTCTGCCAAGAATCCCGCGTCGGGCCGCCAGCCGATCACCCTGGGCCTTCAGCTGCCAGCGCTGGCTTTCCAGCAGCTGTGCAAGGGCGTCGAGGTCGGCGATGGGCTGGGCACTGGGCAGGGATTCGGCCAGGCTCAACTTGCTCAGCTGGCGGGGAGAGCGGTAGTCGATCCAGCGCAGGGCAGCCTGCAGGGCGGGCCATTGGCGTCGCCAGCTGCACAGCACCAGCGACAGGCCCAGCCAGGCCAGCAGAGCCAGGAACCAGCGGCTGGAGTAGACGTGATCCAGCTCCAGGTTGAGGATCCCGGCGCCATCGAGCAGCCCGAGCCAGGGCTTGCTGTCGTAGGCCTGGTGGTACACCTCGGCGGCCTCCTGCTGGGGAATGACCGTGCCGAGGCCGCTGGCCAGGGCGATCACCAGCAGCAGGCCGATGGCCAGGCGCAGATCCGAGATCCAGCCAGCCAGACGGCTGAGGGCCTTCATGGCAGCCGGGCCAGCAGGGTGAGACCACCGCTGGCGAGCAGAATCGCGCCGCTGATCGGGGGGATCCAGCGGCTGCGTTCACGCAGGGCCAGCAGCCGGGGCATGGTGGCCGCGGCTGACCCCGCCAGCACGAGGGGAATGACCTGACCAGCCCCAAAGCAGGTGAGCAGAAGCATGCCCAGCAGCGGGCGACCCTGCTGGGCAATCCAGGCCAGCAGAACGGCCAGAACCGGTGTGGTGCAAGGGCTGGCCGCCAGGCCGAAGGCGGCCCCCGCTGCCAGCGGGGCGAGGGGAGCGGGCACCCGCTGGCGCCACAGCTCGGGATCAGGACCCGCCGGCAGGGACAGGGGCACCAGTCCGAGCAGGTTGAGGCCCATCAGCACCGCCAGCACGGCCACCACGGTGGGAATGAAGCCGGGCACCTGGCCATAGAGCCGCCCGAGCAGGGAGGTGGTGCCCCCAAGCACCACCAGGGCGGCCACGATTCCCGCCGCGAAACTGAGGCTGCGCTGCCAGGGACGCCCCGGCTCTTCGGGTCTCGAGAAGCCGGCCATGTACGCCACCGTGATCGGCAGCAACGAGAGCGAACAGGGCCCCAGGCTGGTGAGCAAGCCGGCGCCGAACACCATGGTGACCGTGAGCGGACCGGGTGCCGAGAGGGAGTTCTGAAGCAGCTGCTCGCTCCAGAGGGCCAAATCCGAAAGAGGCAGGCCGAAGCCGTTCATCCTTGTCCTGATGGTCCCGGACGGCGGCGGGCCTGTCGCTCGGGAGGAAGATTCAGCCTATCGGGGCAGGGTCGGGGCTGGCCCCAGGGCGGGCCTCTCCGCCCCGTTGGCGGCGGCTGCGGCTCGGCCGACTCTCTAAGCCGCGGGATTCCAGCGAGCAGCGGATGAGCAGGCCGGCGGTGAGCAGGCTGGCGAGCAGTGAGTTGCCGCCGTAGCTGATCATGGGCAGCGGCAGGCCGGTGGTGGGCATGGATCCGCTGGCCACAGCGATGTTGAGGATCGACTGGCCCACCAGCAGGGTGGTGGCACCGATGGCCACGAGGCGCTGCTGATTGCTGCGGCAGCCCAGGGCCACCCGCAGGCCCACAAAGCCGAACAACATCAGGAACAGCACCACCACCATCGAGCCCACGAAGCCGAACTCCTCGGCGAAGACCGCGAAGATGAAATCAGTCGACTGGATCGGCAGGTATTGCAGCTTCTGGGTCGAGAGGCCGAATCCCTCCCCCAGGACCCCTCCTGAGCCGATCGCCAGCAGGCTCTGCACCAGCTGATACCCGTCCCCCTGGGGATCCCGCCAGGGGTTGAGGAAGGAGACGACCCGTAGGCGCTGGTATTCATTCACCAGAATGCTGGCGGAACCCAGGGCCCCTCCTGCCGCTGCGGTGCCCAGCAGTGAGAGCAGGGGCAAGCCGGCCGCCAGGGCCATGAACCAGAGCAGCAGGCCCGTCAGGGCGGCTGTGCTCAGGTTCGGCTGCTTGAGAATCAACAGCAGCAGGGTTGCAAAGGTGCCCAGCCAGAGCATTTTCTGATCCAGGCCGATGCGCTTCCAGTGGGCGAAGAGGGAGGCCCCCTGCAGCACCACGAAGGGTTTGACCAACTCGGAAGGCTGGATCTGGATCGGGCCGAGCACCAGCCAGCGGCTGGCTCCGTTGACCGTGCTGCCCGCCACCAGGGTGGCGGCGATCAGCACGCCGCCGATCAGCACGGCCGGGCCTGCCAACCGCAGCCAGCGCCGCAGTGAGGTGCGCATCGCCAGCCACAGCAGCCCCCAGCTGGCCATCAACCAGATCGCCTGGCGTTTGATGTAGAAGGCGGGATCGCCGTTCTCGCGGGCCGCCACCCACCAGCTGGCTGACCCCAGGATCAGCAGCCCAGCCAGGCACCAGATCGCCACCATCACCAGCAGCAACCTGGCTTCGGCTGGCCACTGGGCCCAGGCCAGGTGCAGCGGCCCCTGGGCCGCCTCCGCTGCTGCTCCCGGGTTTCCGGCACGTGGACTGGCTGGGCTCCTGGAGCGACGGTTCATGGTGGCCGGCAAAAACTGGCGCAGGGCGTGCAGTTCCCCATTCAGCCGTGGACGCAGGCTTGGGGAAAGGGGGGTGGGACAAAAAAAAGCCCGGCCAGGGCCGGGCTCAGCTGGATTGGGACGTGAAGGCCATGGATCAAGGCGATAGTGTTGGACTTCACCGGAGCCCGTTCAGCCTTCAGTTGCCGACGTTGATCTGACGACGACCCGTGGCGAGCTCAACCTTGAGAATCTTGCCCCCCTGCTTCATGATCCGCTGCTGTTCAGCGAACCAGCTCTCGTAGGGCACCCACTTGGTGAAGAAGGTGTTCTGCAGTTCCCGCTGACTCCTGACCTTTTCAGGGCAGGGAATGCAGGCCGTGATCTTGAACAGGCGCATGTGGTGATCCTCGCGGGTGGGGCGTTGGGTTGGGATCAGTTGCCCAGGCCGGAGCTGATGTAGTCGAGGTAGGTGCCGAGTTCACGACCAGCGTCAGGACCCACCAGCGAAGCGGCAGCTTCCTTGATGGCCTGGATCGACTGGACAGTGGCACCGATGGGCACACCCAGGGAGTTGTAGGTCTCCTTGAGGCCGTTCAGCACCCGCTCATCGAGAATCGAAGTGTCACCGGCCAGCATGGCGTAGGTGGCATAGCGCAGGTAGTAGTCCAGGTCGCGGATGCAGGCGGCATAGCGACGGGTGGTGTACATGTTGCCGCCCGGACGGGTGATGTCCGAGTAGAGCAGGGTCTTGGCGACGGCTTCCTTGATGATCGCTGCCGAGTTGGCACCGACGGTGGCCGCAGCGCGGACACGGAGCTCGCCGCTGGAGAAGTACTGCTCCAGCCGTCCGATCGAAGAGTCGTCCAGGTAGAGACCCTGAACGTCGGACTGGTTGATGACGTTGGTGATCGCGTCTTGCATGTGTCCTGTGAAGAGGCGGGGGGCAAGGAGAGGCGAAGCCTCAGGAGAGGGCGCCGATGACGTAGTCGAAGTAGAAGCCTGCCTCTTCGGCGTCGGCTCCGGTGAGCAGCCCCATGGAGGCGTTCTTGAGCTCACGGACGACCTCGGCCATGGCCTCCAGGGGAGTGCCGAGTGCGCGATACATCTCGCGGGCGCCGATGATGCCGATTTCTTCGATCGGGGTGACGTCACCGGCTACGACGCCGTAGGTCACCAGGCGCAGGTAGTAGTCGACGTCACGGAGACAGGTGGCCGTCATTTCCTCGCCGTAGGCATTGCCTCCGGGAGAGATCAGGTCGGGTCGCTTCTGGAAGAGGGCGCCGCCGGCCTGCTTCACGATGCGCTCGCGGCTCTCTCCCAGGACCTGAGCCACCCGCAGACGGCGTTGACCGCCGGCTACGAAGGACTTGATCTGGTCGAGTTCGCCAGGGCTGAGGTAGCGGGCTTCGGCGTCCGCGTTGATGATCGAGTTGGAGACGATGCTCATGCAGTTCTGCCTCGAAGCAAGCGGTCGCCGTAATGGAGACCGATATCCGGTGGGTAAGGGATGCCCCTCGCTCCTTCACTTCGTTGACGTGAACGCCAACGGTTCGCTGGGGAGAGTGGGCTGGCGATCAGGCTTGCCGACCGCCGAGTCATTCTGCGGCAGAGAGGGCCACCCCTCCCGGGGCCGGTAACAGTTCTTCACGGCGGTCGGATTTTGCCAAACCCCTTGGCTGGCAATGGCTCTGGAGGAGCGTGCGGCTAAGGGAAGCCTGCGTAGTTTGTTAACGCTTTGCAGCCTTCCTGTGGCTTCACAGGTTAATTCGTCATTCAGGATGAGTTCTTGGAAATCATTGTTCTCATTAAAAAATCCCCGGACTTTTGCCCGGGGTTGATCAAGACAATCAGGGGATCCACCGCCTGGTGGATCCATCCACCAGGCAATCAGATGGCTCCGCGTGGGGGAGGGGTCAGTCCGGCGTTCCCGGCATAGAGGAGAGCGGTGCGATTCACCGTGGCCAGGGGAATGCCATCTTCTGTGCCCATGCCCCTGAGGTAGGGAACGGTGTCCCGCCCGAAGCGGTTGGCGTACTCCTTGCCGGAGAGCAGGTCGTCGAGGGCGGCCTGTTGCCCTTTTTTGCCCCGGGTGGCCAGATAGAGGCTGACTTCCTTGGGTTGGGCGGCTCTGCCCAGCAGGGCCAGGTAGGCCGCCGAAGCGGCCCGAAGCGGGGCCATCCGGTTGAGCCGTTGCTGGAAGAGATCGGACCCGGCGATCACCGCCACGAATTCCGAAACCGCTAAGCGGCCGTCACGCAGTTGCGATTCGGCATCGCTGAGGCGTTCAGCAGCGAGGGGGACACGGTTCAGCAGCTGCCGGTAGGTGGCTTCGATCACCTGCTGCAGCGAGGCCTCATCGGCTTCGGGCATCAGCATGACCGGCTGACCAAGGCTGCGGCGGCGGCTGAAGCCCTGGGGACGGGCCCCATCAAGGGCCTTGGCCATGGCCGCTCCAGGCTGGGGAGCCACGGCTGCGCTGAAGCCATTGGCGCTGACCTGAGCGCTCCAGCCCCCAACGATCCGTCCGCGGGAGGGGGTGGCCGTCATGCCGGTTGAGCCGCCCACATTGGCGCTCCAGCCCCTGGAAGGAGTGCCGGCGGGCTTCGTTGGGGAGACGCTCCAGCGGCGGGTGGGCTCAGGAGGCTGACGCAGGCTCTGGGGTGTGCTGCCCTGAGGCTTTGCCGGTCCTTCTTCACCCTCGGCGAAACGGGCCGTCCAGCCCCCGACCACCTGGCGCAGACGGCGGTCCGGCAGGTTGCGCGGCGTGAGGTCACCACTGCCGCGGAAACTGCTGGCCGAGGCCACCTGCGGACGGGTGACCGGAGTGAGGTCGGGAATGGCCGAAGGGTCGAGTCTGCGACGCAGAGCGGGGACCCTTCGGGCGTTGAGGTCGGCGGGGGTGACGAAACGTTCGTAGGGGACGGTGTCCTCGCCGAAGGCCGCCAGATACTCGGGGCTCTCGAGGATGGCGTCGACAACGCCGTAGAAACCCAGGCGAGCCGCCGTGTCGAAGTAGCCGTTGATTTCACGCCGGCCGAAGGTGGGTCGCCCGAGCAGGCGACGGTGCATCACTTCGATCGCCTTGGTGATGTAGAGATTCGACCAGTAACGGCGGCGGAAGGCGGCAGAACGAGCCACCTGGCGAATGAACTCGCGCAGGCTGATGTCGCCGTTCTCGAGTTTGATCTCTTCCACCTTCAGCTGCTCACCCGCGTAGCCGGTGGTGCCGAGCACCTGCACGTAGACGGCCCTGATCACCGCCTGGGTGCTGGATTCCGTGCCGCGGATGCTGGGCTGGCCGCCGCGGCGGGGCACCGAGGCACCACCGGTGGCGATCTGCTGCAACCTCACGACCTTGGGACCGACCCGCCGGGGCGCGGAGGCCCGGAACTGGGGACTGTCCATCTGACCGGGCTCGGCCATGCCGTTGCCCACCAGAATCCTGCGGGTGTCGTAGTTGAAGGGGGCCGGCCGGGTGGCCACCGAGGCCGTTCCTGACGGGAAGATGGCTCCGTAGGTCAGGCCCAGGGGATCGTTGCCGCCGCCGTAGGCGTGCTGGTCAGGCAGGGGTTGGCCGTAGGAGGCATAGAGCGTGATGTACTGCGGGGCGCCCTCGAAAGGAGCGCTGAAGCGGAACAGCTTGCGGTTGGATCCCCAGCCTGCGCTTTCCTGAGCCTCTTCGCCGAGATCGCGCAGGTAAGGAACGGTTTCTTCCCCGAACGTCTGGGCGTACTCCTGGGTGTTGATCAGGGAGTCGACCAGGCCGGGCAAGCCCTGCTGGCTGACGATGGCGAAGTAGCGACGGAACTCCTCAATCGTGCTCACGCCTCGGCCAAGGAAATGGCGGAAGGCCAGTTCCACCACACGGCTGTTGGAGAAGCGGCCGTAGAACTGGCGCCGGTATTCCTTGCTGCGCCCCAGGGCACGGATGAATTCCCGCATCGGCAGTTGGCCCTGGGCCACCTGGGTGGCTTCCACGGGGGCCACCACCTGGGAATAGCCCTTGACGATGTCGCGCTCGAAAACCTGTCGATAGGCGGCGCGGATCACCTCGGCTTTCTCCCGACCGGAGAGGCCGGGCTTCATCACGAAGCGCTGGCGGGATTCGGCGGCCAGGGCATAAATGGCAGGGAGTTGCAGACCCTGGTTTTCAGGGCTGCCCAGGCGCTGGCGGGCGGAGGGGGTGGGAACCGCCAGCTCCTTGAGCAGCACGTTGAAGCAGTCGATGACGAGCTGACGCGACTCCGACTCCTTGCGGAAGAGGTTGGCGGCGGCGGCGCGCATTTCCTGAAGGGCCACGTTGGTGGCGGCCAGGGAGCAGGCCTTCTCGAGCACATCCCGAAGGCCCCGGGTGTTCACCGCCAGGATGCTGGGATCCCCGGCCACCAAGGCATAGCCCACGTAGCGAAGGAACCAACCCATGTCCCGCAGCGACTTGCGCATGCGGTCGGTGCCGTAACGCGCCACGCTGATCGGGGTGAAACCGGGGGGGAGCACCACCCGCACATCGGCATCGGCCTGCACGCCTTCCAGAATTCGGCCGAGCAGACCCGTGCCACCACTGCCCTGGGCAAAGGTGCGCACGGAGGTGGCCGCAGCCACCTGGTCGCTGGCCAGGATTTCGGTCTCCAGAGCACCCACGTTGAACGGGGTCAGGGGCGCATCGAGGTAGGAGAGCGGGGTGCCTCCGGCGAAGATGCGGTTGGCGGCCTTGGCAACGATCGCGTCGGCATTGGCGGAGATCAGCCGGGCTGCCTCAACGCGGGCCGTGCCGCTCCGATAGAAGGTGAGGAGGGTCTCAAGCTCACCCTTCTCAGGAAAACGATCCTGTTGCTCCGCCTGACGGACGCTGGAGAGCGGCAGGGTGTCGTAGAGCTGGGGGCTGACCCTGGTGCTGCCGCTGCTGGCGGTCACGGTCATGAACGGGCGTGTACCGGGCGAAGTCACGTTACGGCTGAGCTCCTGCCCTCCCGCTTCGCATGAACAAATGTTTGCAGCGGACCGTCGCCTGCCGCCATCCCGGGGACCGGCCCATGAAAAGCTCCCCCTTGGATCGCACCCATTCGCCGATGAGCCCAGGCCCCGCCGATGCCGCCACGCCGGCGGTGAGCGCCTTCTACGACCGCTTCCCCTACCCCGGGGATCCGCTGCAGGACGGCCCACCACCGGGTTACAACTGGCGATGGTGTTACCCCTGCGTCAGCAGCGCCTGCACAGGCCGCCTGCCTGAGCCCGGACCGCCGCCACGCCTGCTCGATGCGGGCTGCGGCACAGGGGTGAGCACCGATTACCTCGCTCACCTCAACCCCGGAGCGGAGATCCTGGCGGTCGACATCAGCCCCGGTGCCCTGGAGCTGGCCCGCGAGCGGTTGCGCCGCTCCGGCGGCGCCCGGCACTGCTCCTCGCTGCGCCTGGAGAACAGGAGTCTGCTGGAGCTCGATGGGGAAGGTCCCTTCGATCTGATCAATTCGGTGGGGGTGCTGCACCACCTGCGTCAGCCCGAGGCCGGACTGCGGTCGCTGGCCACGCTGCTCAGGCCCGGTGGGCTCCTTCATCTTTTTCTGTATGCCGATGGCGGTCGCTGGGAGATCCACCGGGTGCAGCGCGCCCTCACAGCCCTGGAGGTGGTGGGGGATGGCGAGGGGCTGCGGCTGGGACGTGCACTCTTCGAGCAACTGCCCGAGACCAACCGCCTGCGGCGCCACCACGAGCAGCGCTGGGCCCTCGACACCGTGGCGGATGCCAATTTCGCCGACATGTACCTCCATCCCCAGGAGACCAGCTACGACCTGGAGAGCCTGTTCCGTTTCGTGGCCAGTGCCGGTCTCCAGTTCGCCGGCTTCTCCAATCCCGAGGTCTGGGATCCGGCCCGCCTGTTGCAGGGAGAGCTGCTTGAGCGAGCCAGGGCCCTTCCCGATCGCGAGCGCTGGGCCCTGGTGGAAAGCCTCGACCCCGACATCAGCCACTTCGAGTTCTTTCTCAGCCGTGGCCCCCTTGTCTTCAGCGACTGGGAGCAGGAGGAGTCGTTGCTGGAGGCCAGCGGCCGCCGCAACCCCTGCCTGTGGGGGTGGCCGGGGGCCACAGTGCTGGACCCCGACCTGCGGCCGATCGAGCTCGACGATCAGGAGCTGGCGCTGCTGAAGGCCCTGGAGGCGGCGCCCGAGTCAACCCCGATCCGTCTGCTGCCCCTGGGCTGGTCCCTCACCCAGCTGGCCACGGTGGCGCGGACTCTCTGGCGCCGTCGCCTGTTGTTGCTGGCTCCTGCCGGGACGTCCGCTGGGGCTGGGATGTAACAGGTTTGTGATAGATTCCGCGCGCCTTTTCCAATGTGCTGACGCGCTTGCAGGCCACCCCCGCATCCGGCACCCCAGCCGGCCCTGATTCCCCTGAGGTGTCCCCTCAGGAGGCTTCTGATCTGCGGGCATCCCTGCTGCGTGGCCTGGCCGGAAGAGAACTGGTGGTTCCTGCTCTGGTGCCACCGGCCCCAACCGCCGAGTCCGCCTCCGTGGTGGACGAGGACGTGCCGGACAACGGCATGGACGATTACATCCGCCTTCAACGGCGTCTGTTGCTGTCCACGCTGCTCGTCTCGGTAGTGGCTGTTCCCGTGACGGCTTTTCTGTTCGATCGGACCACAGCCCTGAGCCTTTCGGCTGGAGCGGTGTCAGGCATGCTCTATCTGCGTCTTCTTGCACGCGGAGTTGAGCGTATCGGTCCCGACTCCAAGCAGGTGGGCAAGGGTCAGCTGCTCGTTCCGGTGGTGCTCGTGCTGGGCTGCTCGCGCATCCCCCAGCTGGAGATCCTTCCCGCTCTGATCGGATTCCTGCTGTACAAGCCGGCTCTCCTGCTTCAGGCATTCGTCCGCCCCTGATCAAGGATCCCCAGTCCTCTGATCAATCCATCCGTCGCTTCAGCGGCACCTCTGTACCCCTCGATGGTTCCGTTGCCTTTTTTTCTTCCTTTCGCCGAACTCGAGGTGGGTCAGCACCTCTACTGGCAGGTCGGTGGTTATCAGATTCATGGCCAGGTCTTCCTGAGTTCCTGGCTTGTCATCGGTGCGCTGCTCGCCCTTGTGGTGGCCGGCACCCGCAAGCTCGAGCGGGATCCTCGGGGTGTTCAGAACCTTTTGGAGTTCATCTGGGGGTATCTGCGTGACCTGTCCCGTGAGCAGATCGGTGAGAAGGCCTACCGCGACTGGCTCCCCTTCATCGGTACCCTCTTCCTGTTCATTTTTTTGAGCAACTGGGGTGGTGCTCTGGTGCCATGGAAGCTGATCCATCTCCCCAGCGGGGAGCTCGGAGCACCCACCGCCGACATCAACACCACCATCGCCCTGGCGCTGCTGGTGTCGCTTGCTTATTTCTATGCAGGACTGAGCCGTAAGGGCTTCCGGTACTTCGAGTACTACGTGGAACCCACGCCGATCATGCTTCCTTTCAAGATTGTCGAGGATTTCACCAAACCTCTCTCGCTCTCCTTCCGTCTGTTCGGCAACATCCTTGCCGATGAACTGGTGGTGGCGGTGCTGGCTTTCCTGGTGCCACTGATCGTGCCCTTGCCGGCCATGTTCCTGGGCCTGTTCACCAGTGCCATCCAGGCACTGATCTTCGCCACTCTTGCCGCTTATTACATCGGTGAAGCGGTGCACGAAGAGCATCACTGACTAACCCTGGGCTGATGGGTCCCTTCCGGGCCGGTCAGCCGTTCTGCTAAATCTCCTGCGCGCAGGTCCGGTCTCAATCCGGGCCCGTCTCCCAAGCGGAGATGTCCCAGCCGCCAGGTTCATCCCGCGCTCTTCCGGCGCCCCACATCCCCAACGTTCCACCATGGATTCCATCACTTCTGCAGCGTCTGTTGTGGCTGCCGGTCTGGCCGTCGGCCTCGGCGCCATCGGCCCCGGCATCGGCCAGGGCAGTGCTGCCCAGGGAGCCGTCGAGGGCATCGCCCGCCAGCCCGAAGCCGAAGGCAAGATCCGCGGCACTCTGCTGCTGTCCCTGGCGTTCATGGAAGCGCTCACCATCTACGGCCTGGTCGTGGCACTGGTGCTGCTGTTCGCGAATCCCTTCGCCGGCTGATCGTCCTCCCGGCAGGACCGGGGCACCGAGGTTGAGCCCACGGTCCCCGATCCCTCGGCCTTCCGCTCCATTTCGTCCCCTCCGGCCTCAGGCCGGTGCGGACCACCCGATCCCTCCAGCGTCCCCGCCCCATGACCAGCTGGCTACTGCTTGCCGCAGCAGGTGCTCCCGAGGGAGGTCTGTTCGACCTCGACGCCACCCTGCCGCTGATGGCGGTCCAGGTGGTCATCCTCACTTTCATTCTCAACGCTCTCTTTTTCCGCCCTGTCGGCAAGACCGTCGAGGAGCGTGAGAGCTACATCTCCACCAGCCGGGCCGAAGCCAAGCAGCAGCTGGCCCAGACCGAGCGACTGGAAGCCGATCTGCGCCATCAGTTGCGCGAAGCCCGTCAGCAGGCCCAGTCCCTGATCGTCGACGCGGAACAGGAGATGGATCGCCTTTACCGCAGCGCCCTGGCCGAGGCCCAGGCTGAAGCCAACGCCAGCCGTGAGTCCGCACGGCGGGAGATCGACAGCCAGCGCCAGCAGGCTGAAGACACCCTCAATGGCGAAGCTGACCGGCTCGGCGATCTGATCGTCACCCGTTTGCTTGCTGTCCAATGAGTTGCTTCCTCACGATCCCGGCCTTGCTGGCCAGCGAGGGAGGTCTCGGCCTCAACCTCGATCTCTTCGAAACCAACATCATCAACCTGGCGATCGTGATCGCCGCGTTGGTCTGGTTTCTGCCCAAGGTGCTCGGTGGAATCCTTGAGTCACGGCGGGCGGCGATCCTCTCTGATCTTCAGGATGCCGAGCAACGCCTCCAGGACACCACTGCTGCACTGGCCTCGGCCAGGAAAGACCTGGCCGAGGCTCAGAAGAAGGCCGAGCTGATCCGCAGCGATGCCAAGGCCCGTGCCGATGCCCTTCGGCTGGAGAGCGAGCGCCGCACCGTCGAGGAGATGGCCCGCCTCAAGCATGGAGCCGTCGCTGACCTTCAGTCCGAGGCTCGCCGCGTCAGTGAACAGCTGCGCCTCGAGGCTGCCCGCCGGGCCGTTGACAAGGCCCTGGCCTCCCTTCCCGGCAAGCTCGATGCCGAAGCTCAGGCTCGGTTCATCGATCAATCCATCAACAGCCTCGGGCAAGCCTGATGCCTCTTCTCAACTCCATCTCCACGCCCTACGCCGAAGCCCTGCTTCAGGTGGCCGACCAGCGCCAGGAAACTGATCAGCTGGCCAAGGAGGCGAAGGATCTGCTCGAGATCTGGCATGCCTCCCCGGAGCTGCGTGCCGCTTTCTCCTCTCCGGTTCTCGAGCCTGAGGCCAAGAAGAAAATTCTGGTCATCCTCTTCGAGAAAGACGTCACCCCGACGTTGCTGAACCTGCTCAAGCTTCTGGCTGACCGCCAACGCATCAGCATCTTCGATGCAGTGCTGGATCGTTTCCTGGGGCTCTACCGGGAGCAGCGGGGCATCGCCCTCGCCCGGATCACTTCCGCATCACCGCTGAGTGAGCAGCAGCAGCAGGCCCTTCACACCAAGGTTCTGGCCGTGGCCGGCACCGACAAGGTGGAATTCGATCTGCACATCGATCCAGCTCTGATCGGTGGTTTCGTTGTCAGCGTGGGCTCCCAGGTGATCGACGCCAGCCTGGCCGGCCAGGTGCGCCGCCTCGGTCTCGCTCTGGCCAAGGCGGGCTAGCCCTACCCCCTCCGCCTTCCCCTTCTTCCTTCCATCGCCTCCCCATCCGGGGATCTCCACCCATGGTTTCCATCCGCCCCGACGAGATCAGCGCCATCCTCAAGCAGCAGATCGAGGACTATGACAAGTCCGTCTCGGTCAGCAACGTTGGAACCGTGTTGTCGGTGGGTGACGGCATCGCTCGCATCTATGGCCTGCAGCAGGTCATGTCCGGTGAACTGGTGCAGTTCGACGACGGCAGTGAAGGCATCGCCCTCAACCTCGAGGACGACAACGTCGGCGCCGTGCTTCTCACCGATGGCATTGGGATTCAGGAAGGCAGCACCGTCAAGGCCACCACTCGCATCGCCGAGGTGCCGGTGGGCGAGGCCATGCTGGGTCGCGTCATCAACCCCCTGGGGGTGGCGATTGACGGCAAAGGCGATATCGCCACCACCTCGACCCGCCTGATCGAGTCGATGGCCCCCGGCATCATTCAACGCAAGTCGGTGCATGAGCCGATGCAGACCGGCATCACCGCCATCGACGCCATGATCCCGATCGGTCGTGGTCAGCGCGAGCTGATCATCGGCGACCGTCAGACCGGCAAGACCGCCATCGCCATCGACACCATCCTCAACCAGAAGGGTGAGGATGTGGTCTGTGTCTATGTGGCCATCGGCCAGAAGTCGGCCTCGGTGGCCAACGTGGTTGAAGTGCTGCGCGAGCGCGGAGCCCTGGATTACACCGTGGTGGTGGCCGCCAGTGCCTCCGAGCCCGCTGCTCTGCAATATCTGGCTCCTTACACCGGTGCGGCCATTGCCGAATCCTTCATGTACGAGGGCAAGGCTACTCTCGTGGTCTACGACGACCTCACCAAGCAGGCCCAGGCCTACCGGCAGATGTCCCTGCTGCTGCGCCGTCCGCCCGGGCGGGAGGCCTATCCCGGCGACGTCTTCTACTGCCACAGCCGTTTGCTGGAGCGGGCCGCCAAGCTCTCCGATGCCATGGGCAAGGGCAGCATGACCGCCCTGCCGATCATCGAAACCCAGGCCGGCGACGTTTCGGCCTACATCCCCACCAACGTGATCTCGATCACGGATGGCCAGGTGTTCCTCAGCTCCGACCTGTTCAACTCCGGTCTGCGCCCTGCCATCAACGTGGGCATCTCCGTGAGCCGGGTGGGAGGTGCCGCCCAGACCAAGGCGATCAAGAAGATTGCCGGCACCCTCAAATTGGAGCTGGCCCAGTTCGATGAACTGGCCGCCTTCTCCCAGTTCGCCTCTGACCTCGATGCCGCCACCCAGGCCCAGCTGGGCCGGGGCAAGCGTCTGCGTGAACTGCTCAAGCAGCCCCAGTTCAGCCCGCTGCTCCTGGCTGAGCAGGTGGCCGTGGTGTACGCCGGTGTCAAGGGACTGATCGACGAGGTGCCCGTGGATCAGGTGGCTCAGTTCTGCCGTGAGTTGCGCGACTACCTCAAGAGCAACAAGCCCGATTACATCGCCAAGGTTCAGAGCGAGAAGGTGCTCAGCGAGGAGGCCGAGTCGATGCTCAAGGACGCCATCAACGAAGTCAAGTCCACCCTTCTGGCCGCCGCCTGAGGTCCCTCCACCATGGCCAATCTCAAGGAAATCCGCGACCGGATCAGTTCGGTCAAGAACACGCGCAAGATCACCGAGGCCATGCGCCTGGTGGCAGCCGCCAAGGTGCGGCGTGCCCAGGAGCAGGTGCTCCGATCCAGACCTTTCGCCGACCGTCTGGCCCGGGTGCTCGAGAATCTTCAGTCGCGCATGCGCTTCGAAGATGTGGTCAACACCCCCCTGCTGGAGCAGGAACGTCCGCTTCGCCACATCACCCTGCTGGCCGTCAGTGCCGATCGGGGTCTGTGTGGTGGCTACAACGCCAACATCATCAAGCGCACCGAGCAGCGGTTCGCTGAATTGAAGGACAAGGGTTACGAGGTTTCCCTGGTGCTCATCGGCCGCAAGGCCATCGCCTACTTCCAGAACCGTTCGTATCCGATCACGGCCACCTTCACCGGTCTCGACCAGGTGCCCAATGCCGAGGAGGCCCGTGACATCGCCGATCAGGTGCTCGCCGAGTTCCTCTCCGGCTCCACGGATCGTGTGGAGATGGTGTACACCAAGTTCATCAACCTGGTGAGCAGCGCCCCTGTCTCCCAGACCCTGCTGCCCCTCGATCCCCAGGGCGTCGCCAGTCCCGACGACGAGATCTTCCGCCTGACCACCCGTGAGGGTCGCCTGGCCGTGGAGCGCGGCACCGCTCCGAACCAGGAGCCCGCGCTTCAGTCGGACTTTGTCTTCGAGCAGAGCCCGGATCAGCTGCTCAACGCCCTGCTGCCGCTCTACCTGGAGAACCAGCTGCTGCGTTCCCTGCAGGAGTCGGCGGCCAGTGAGCTGGCCAGCCGAATGACGGCCATGAACAACGCCAGCGACAACGCCAAGGCCCTGGCCAAGAGCCTGACCCTTGACTACAACAAGGCCCGTCAGGCGGCCATCACCCAGGAAATCCTCGAAGTGGTGGGTGGTGCCACAGCCATGGCCTGAGCCGGATCGCGAGATCCACAGCCTGTTCCCCCTGGCGATCGCCCAGGTGCAACTGCGTCCGGATCCGATCGACTCAGCCCTGATGCTTCAACAGGTGCTGGCCCTGCGGGGCGGGCATCACTCCAACCCGGATCCAGACTGCGCCTGGACCGGGGACCTTCATGGTGTCTGGCAGGTCCATCAGCGGCCTGAGTTCGCCTGGTTGCTGGCGCAGGTGAGCCTTGAGGCGCAGCGCTATCTTCTCGCTCTCGGGTTCGACCTGGAGCGGGTCAGGCTGCACCTGCAGCGCTGCTGGCCAGTGGTGGCCGAGCCGGGCCAGGGGGTCGGCCGTCACCACCATCCCAACGCCCACCTCAGTGCCGTCTACTACCTCAATGGCGATGGCAGCGGCCGCAGCGGCTGCCTGCGGCTGTTCGATCGACGCCGAAGCAATGAGCTGGTCCCGGGGCTTGCTGTAGGCCATGACGTGCCGATCACCGTGGGTCATCCCCTCAATTCCGGCTGGTACGACCTGGCCCCGCGGGCGGGCCTGCTGGTGCTTTTCCCTGCCAGCGTCGACCATGCCGTGTTCGCCAGTGAAGACAACGATGATCTGCGCCTCTCGATCAGTTTCGATCTTGTCTTGACGGCGCCGGCTAGTGGGCCCGACCGGCCCCAGCCGCCCGAATACCTTGCGCCCCATCCCAGCCAGTGGCTGGAGCTTCTCCCCGACGGGGCCCCACGGTCCGGGAAGATAGTGCAGTGAACCGCTGGATCGGCGGTCACCCCCACGCAACCGACCCGCACCGCGACAGCTTTTCTGCCGCGATTCCACCACGCCATGAGTGACTGCTTCACCGTGACCGCCGAGCTCGACGGCGTGACTCACACCTTCCCCTGCCAGCCTGATCAGACCGTGCTGGCCGCCGCGGAGGCGGCGGGTGTTCCCTTGCCCAGCTCCTGCTGCTCAGGGGTCTGCACCACCTGTGCGGCCCGACTCCGTCAGGGTGAGGTGCATCAACCCGATGCGATGGGAGTCAAGGCCGACCTCCAGGCCGAGGGCTTCGCCCTGCTCTGTGTGTCCTATCCCCGCAGCGATCTGATCCTGGTGGCGGGCCAGGAGGATGCGCTCTACGAGGCCCAGTTCGGCCAGTACCAGCGCTGAACCCTCTTCCAGTGCCAGACCCTGAGATCCCGACGAGCCCCGATTCCAGCTCATGGCCCCGGCTTGAGCCGGTCGATTTCTGGTTGCTGGCGGCGCCCGGTCCCTTGCTGCCCCAGCTCCGCGCGGCTCTGGCTGAGCGGGGGGAACCCCTGCGCTGGGCCATCACCACCGTGCTACCCGCCGAAGATGGATCGCGGCGGCTGCGGATCGAAGCGGTGCTGCTCCAGTTCCCTTGAGCCGGCCTCTGCCCACCCTGCTGGTGATCCCCACCGGGATCGGCTGCGCCATCGGGGGCTATGCCGGCGATGGCCTGCCCGCCGCCAGGCTGCTGGCAGCGGCCTCAGGCTGCCTGATCACCCATCCCAATGCCCTCAACGCGGCGGCCCTCTACTGGAGTGACCCGCGGATTCATTACGTGGAGGGTTGGGGACTGAATCGATTCGCAGCGGGTGATCTGGCCTTGGCCCCGGTGGCGGCGCAGCGGGTGGGACTGCTGCTGGATGCGGGCATCGAGCAGGACCTGAGGCTGCGCCACCTGCAGGCCGCTGAGGCCTGCCGCGCCAGTCTGGGCCTGTCGATCGGCCCTGTTCTCAGCACCGACGTTCCCCTGGATGTGACCCTTTCGCTGGCGGCCAGCGGGGCGAGCAGTGGTGGACTCGGCCGACCGGATGCCCTGATCAGAGCCGGGGAACGTCTGAAGCAGGCCGGTGCCACCGCCATCGCCGTGGTGGCTCGCTTCCCGGATGATTCCGGCAGTGCTGCGCTGGCCTCCTACCGCCAGGGCAGCGGCGTGGATGCCCTGGCCGGTGCCGAAGCGGTGATCAGTCATCTGCTCAGTCACCAGCTGGGGCTCCCCTGCGCCCATGCTCCGGCCATGGCCTCCCTGCCCCTGGATCCGCGGCTGGATCCCCTGGCTGCGGCCGAAGAACTGGGCCACACCTTTCTGCCCTGCGTTCTGGTGGGCCTGAGTCGGGCCCCCGACCTGATTCCCCTGGGGCCGCTTGCAAGCCAGCTGTTCCCCGTCGGGCCGCAGCCCCTGCTGGACCACCTTGGTGAGTCGCTGATCCACCCCAGCCGGATCGGTGCGGTGGTGGCCCCTGCCGGCGCCCTCGGCGGTGAGGCCGTTCTGGTCTGCGCGGAGCGAAGCATCCCGCTGATCGCCGTCGAGGGCAATCAGTCGGTGCTGAAGGTGAGCGCCGAGGACCTTGGCCTGCGCGCGATCGCCGCAGCCAGCTATGCCGAGGCCGCCGGCATGGTGCTGGCCCTGCGCGAAGGCCTGCAGCCCGATGCTCTGCGGCGGCCCCTACCGCCTCTGGAGCAGCTCAGCGCAGACAGGCCATCGGATGGCGGGTCGGCATCCCCAGGGCCTTGGCCACTCCGGGATGGCACACGGCCCCATCCACCGTGTTGAGGCCGGAGAGCAGCTCTGGCCGCTCGGTGACCGCCTCCACCAGTCCTCGCCCGGCGATGCCCATGATGTAGGGCAAGGTGACGCTCACCAGGGCCTCGGTGGAGGTGAAGGGCACGGCCCCGGGCATGTTGCCCACGGCGTAGTGCTGCACGCCATGGATGGTCACCACAGGCTCGGTGTGGGTGGTCTCGCGGCTCGTGGCGATGCAGCCCCCCTGGTCGATGGCCACGTCGACGATCACCGAACCCGGTTTCATCCGCTTCACCACTTCCTCATTCACCAGGGTCGGGGCCCGGCTGCCCGGAGTGAGCACGGCCCCCACCACCAGGTCGGCACTGGGCGCCAGCCGCTCGATCAGGCTGTTGTTGCTCACCAGGCTGACCATCCGACCGATCCGCTGGGGCTCGAGCATGCGCAGGCGCTGGGGCGTGTGGTCCAGCAGGAACACCTCCGCATCCATGGCCGCGGCCACCCTGGCGGCATGCCAGCCCACGGTGCCGGCCCCGAGCACGATCACCCGTGCCGGCCGCACTCCAGCGCAGCCGCCCATCAGCACCCCCCGGCCGCCGTGGGGCTTCTCGAGCAGGTGGGCGCCCACCTGGGCGGCCAGCCGTCCGGCGATCTCGCTCATCGGCGCCAGCAGCGGCAGGTTGCCGTTGTCGAGCTGAACGGTTTCGTAGGCCACACCGGTGGTCCCCGCGTCCAGCAGGGCCTGGCCCACCTCGGGATAGGCGGCCAGGTGGAGGTACGTGAACAGCACCTGATCGCTGCGCAGGAAGGGGAACTCCTCCGGCTGAGGTTCCTTCACCTTCACCACCAGGTGGGCGCCCCAGGCCTCCTCGCGGTCGACCAGGCGCGCTCCAGCCTCGGCGTAGCTTTCGTCCTCCATGCCCGCACCGTGGCCCGCTCCGGCCTCGACGCGCACCTCAAGGCCCTGGGAGACCAGCTCCCTCACCCCGTCGGGGCTGAGGGCCACCCGCTGTTCGTCCCGTTTGATCTCCCTGGGAACACCGATGCTCGCGATCGGTGCCGCCGGGCCCATGCTGGCCATGCCATTGAGAAGCTCCTTCCAGGTTGGCGGGCTGGCCGCCCGATCGCCAGCTTTCCAGGCGGATTCAGCAGTGATCCCTCACGCGATCGGTCCCGCGGCGATCGGCATCCGCCAGCCTCCGCCGAAGGCGCGGCCGCTCACCTTCAGCAGTGGCGCCGCCTGGCGGCGCTTGAATTCCGCTGTGCGCAGCAGTCGATACACCCGGCGTGCCAGCTCCCGGTCCACCTGCCCCAGGGTGAACAGCTCCTCCGGCGAGCGCAGCTCCTCGATGTAGGCCTTGAGCAGGGGATCCAGCTGGTCGTAGTCCGGCAGGGAATCGGTGTCGCGCTGGTCGGGCCGCAGTTCGGCGCTCGGGGGCTTGGAGCGGATGGCGTCACCGATCAATTGGCCGCTGGCGGGGAGGCCACAGGCCTTACGGCAGCAGGCGGCTTCGTCGCTGTCGAGCCACCGGCAGAGGCGGAACACCGTGGTCTTGTAGAGATCGCCGATCACCGAGAGTCCGCCGTTCATGTCGCCGTAGAGGGTGCAGTACCCCACGGCCAGTTCCGACTTGTTGCCGGTGGAAAGCAGCAGCCGGCCCTGCTGGTTGGCCACGGCCATCAGCAGGGTGCCGCGGATGCGCGACTGAAGATTCTCGGCGGTCAGCCCCTGGGGCACCCCCTGCAGAACGGCTTCCAGGCCCTCGTCAAAAGCTGCCATCAGGGGCTCGATCGCCAGGGTCTGGTGGGGGATTCCCAGCCGGTCGGCGAGGTTGCTCGCATCAAGGCGCGATCCGGCGGAGCTGTAGGGGGAAGGCATCAGCAGGGCCAGGACCTGCTCAGGCCCGAAAGCCGCCGCGGCGATGACGGCCACCAGGGCTGAATCGATCCCACCGCTGAGGCCGAGCACCACCCGCTCGAAGCCGCACTTGCGGGCGTAATCGCGCACCCCAAGCACCAGCACCCGGAACAGTTGGTCGAGGGGCGCCGGCAGCGGGGCCGGTGCCGGGGAGGCTGGGGGCCACGGAGCCGGCGCTGTCTGTCGGGGTATGGCCTCCCAGAGGTCGAGAGCCACTGTGGCGCAGGGCAGCTGCTGCAACACCCGGGCCTCGGGATCGATCACGAAGCTGCAACCGTCGAAGACCAGCTCGTCGTTGCCTCCCACCTGGTTCACGTAGACCACAGGACAGCCCAGCCGGGCCGCCGCCGCCGCCGCCAGCCGTTGGCGCAGTTCCGGTTTGCCCTGGGAGAAGGGGGAGGCTGAGAGGTTCAGCAGCAGGTCAGGGCGCTGGGGCCCGAGTTCCGCGATCGGGTCGGCACCGGCCAGTCGGCGGCCTTGGACCCGTTCCTCCACCCAGAGGTCTTCGCAGATGGTCAGACCCAGGCGCCAGACCCGCTCAGCCCCTGGCCACTCCAGCAGGCAGGCCTGATTTCCGGGCTGGAAGTAGCGCCGTTCATCGAAGACGTCGTAGCTCGGCAACAGCCTTTTGTGGGCCACCACCCGCCAGACACCCTGATGAACAAGGGCCGCGGCGTTGTACAGGGCCGGCAGCTCGCCTCCTGCGATCGGATTCACCAGGCCCACCAGCAGCCCCAGCCCCGGCGGCAGGTCGGCGGCGAGGGCATCCAGCACCCGGGTTTGCTCCTGAAGCAAGGCGGGGCGCAGCAGCAGATCCCTTGGGGGGTAGCCCCAGAGCGAGAGCTCGGGGGTCACCACCAGATCGGCTCCCGCTGCTGCGGCCCGTTGGCTGTGCTTCAACAGCTGGGCGGCGTTGCCGCCCAGATCCCCCACGAGAGGATTGATCTGAGCCAGGGCAAGACGCATCAGCGCAGGGGAGGGCGGCTGGCCAGGCAGGAGCGCAGACCATAGAGATTCTGCTCCAGGAGCACAGGCCAGAGTTCAGGCGGCACAAGCTGAGGGTCGGGGTGGCGGCGGATGGTGGAGCTGGCCGCGGCGGGGATCTGCAGCGGGAGCACCTCCACCTGGCCGCCACGACGATTGAGCTGATCGATCTGCAGGGAGTCGAGCGGCCAGCCCAGCCGCGGGACCACGGCCAGACGGCAGCGGTGCAGGATCTCATCGGCGGCATACCAGCGCTGGATCTGGGGCAGCAGGTCGCTGCCCACCACGAACACCAGTTCCGCATCCGGCCACTGCTGCCTCGCCCGCTCCAGGGTCTCCACCGCCCTGGGGCTGCTCAGGCTCTGGTCCAGCCGCAGACCGGGCTTCTCCAGGCCGTCCACCAGAGCTTCGAGCAGGGAGGCTCGCACCGCCAGCGGTGCCCCATGGGTCTTGAAGGGGTTGTCACTCGCCCAGGTCCTCACCTGGGGGTAGTGATCGGTGAGCTCCTCCAGCAGGGTGCGGTGGCCGAGGGTGGGCGGATCGGCGCTGGTGCCGAACAGGGCCACCGAGGCCGCTGGGCCGGCAGGTTCGCTCACGGCAGCAGGGTGGCGTTCACGGCCTGGCGGCCCTCCTGATGCCACTCCTCCAGCCACTGACGCGCCTGGGGGTCGTGGCGCACCAGGCGGCGCAGCAGGGCCCCCGGCCGGGCCTGGCCCCGCTGCGCCCCGCTCAGCAGGGCGGCGGCGGCCAGGCGCCCGGTCTGGCGGGTGGTCTGCACGGCCAGGGCCGCCTGGGCCAGGGCCACCGGAGCCGCAGGAGCCAGGGACAGCCCGGCGGTTGCCGGCGCTGCCAGCAGCAGCAGCTGCCGCACGGCCCCCAGCAGCAGTTGCAGGGCCAGCTGGGCACCTCCGAGCAGGGCACTGTGGCCGGAGAGGCGGCCCAGCAGCTCCCTGGCCTGGGGTCCGCTCAGCTGCAGACCGTAAAGCTCGCACAGCTGCACCACCAGGGCCGTGTCCAGGGCCAGGCCACCGGCCAGATCCAGCAGGATCAGGGGGTTGGCCGCCACACCGGTGGCCTTGAGGGCCGCGAACCGTCCGATCAGGGTCTGGGCCTGGCGACGGTGCTGCCTCAGGCGCCATTGCGAGAGGCGCTGGTTGAAGCGATCGCCGGCCGCCAGGGTGTTGAGGGCCAGCAGCAGCTCCCCATGGGCCTGGAGAAGGCTGGTGAGGCGTTCGCGCAGGGGCTCCACTGCCGGTGGCAGTGGCTCGCTGCGCACCCTGCCGTCCGCCCGCAGCACCCCGCCCCTGGGGGCCGCGGCAACCGCCACCAGCTCCAGGTGGCGCACAGCCGCCGGAAGACGGCGGCGGATGCTGGCCAGCAGGGCCTGCCGCTCCGCCGCGGGCCAGCCATCGATGCGGTTGACCACCAGCAGCAGGGGTTTGCCCGAGCTCAGCAGCTGCTGGACCGCGTCGGCCTCCACGCGGCTGAGGTCGCCATCGAGAACCACCAGCACCAGATCCGCCCCCAGGGCCACCCGGGCGGCCAGGCGATGGCGGGCCATGGCCGCCACTTCATCGATGCCGGGGGTGTCGACCAGCTGAACCTGCAGATGCCCGGCCAGGGCTCCGGGCCAGGCTTGCCGCTGCTGCTGCCGGGTGCAGCCATGGGCCAGGTCGGTGGCGAAGCGAGGTTCGCCGAGCAGGGCATTGAGCAGACTCGATTTGCCCACCCCCACGCGTCCGAGCACCGCCACATGCAATTCCCGGCGTTGCAGCCGCACGAGCTGGCGATCGAAAGCGGCCAGTTCCGGCCCCAGAGACGCGCGCTCACGGGCGCTCAGCTGCAACTGCCTTCTCCAGCGCTGCAGCAACGGTTCACAGCGCTCAAGGATCGGGGGAGGGTTGACGGCCGCTCGGCTCATCCCTGCGCCTCCGCGGGGGGCTGGGGTCGTCGCCACCAGCCGGCGAGCACCGCCAGCACGGCGTCGGCACCGATCACCCCCACGAATCCTCCGAATTCATCCACCACCACCCGCACCGAATGACTGCTGCGGCGGAAGGCCGTGAGCAGTCGATCGGCGCGGATCATCTCGGGCACGAATTCCACCGGTTCGGTGAGACTCAGGGCGCTGTCCTGACCGCGGCCCTCCACCAGGGCCACCAGCAGGCTCTCGCGGCTGGCCACCCCCAGCACCTCATCCACCTCCTCACCGAGCACCACCCACCAGCCTGCGGCATTGGTGAGCAGCAGATCGCGCACGCTCTCCAGGGGCGCATGGCCCGAGACCGTCGGTGCCGCGACCCTGGGCACCATCAGGTCGCGGGCCGTGAGGTCGTTGAGCTGAAACACCTTGGCGATCATCGCCGCCTCATCAGCCTCGATCTGGCCCTTCTGGGACCCGAGGCGAGCCAGCAGACGGATCTCCTCTTCATCGGTGGTGAGTTCGCTCTCGGCGGTGATCGCCGGCATCATCCGCTCCAGCAGCAGCACCAGGGGCAGCATCAGTCGCAGCAGCAGACTCACCGGGGGCGCGCTGGCCAGGGCCACAGGCAGGGCCAGGCGGCTGCCCAGGGCCTTGGGCAGGATCTCCCCCAGCATGATCACCAGCACCGTGAGCCCAACCGAGAACAGGGGCAGGGCCACCCGGTCGACACCGATGCTGGAGAAGACCCAACCGGCGTAGCTGCCCAGCATCAGGCTGCCGAAGATGTTGAAGCCGTTGTTGATGATCACCAGCACGGCCAGGGCACGGCCCATGCGGTTCTTGAGGCCGAGCAGAGCTTTGGCCCCACGAACCCGCCTCGGCCTGCTGGCCACTTCATGGACCCGCAGGGGGTTGACCGTGAGCATGGCCGCCTCCACACCGGAGCAGGCCGCCGACCCGATCAGGATCACCACCACCAGGGCCGCCAGACCCAGGAGCTCATTCATCGGGCAGTCTGCGCGGCCGTTCGCGGCATGGGAACACGTTCATTCAATGGGGTATGCCATCTTCTCGCTAGAGGCTTCCATTCCATGGTGATCCCCCAGGCCGAGTTCCACCAGCGTCGTGTGCGTTTCCTGGAAGCTCTGGGGGGGGTGGCTGCGGTGATTCCGGCGGCTCCCCTTGTTCGGCACCACGCCGATGTGGAGTACCCCTTCCGCCAGCAGAGCGACTTCTGGTACCTCACGGGCTTCGATGAGCCGGGAGCCGTCGCCCTGTTCCTGCCCCATCAGAGCGACAACCCCTTCGTGTTGTTCGTGGAGCCTCGGGATCCATCCGCAGAGGTCTGGAACGGCTTCCGCTGGGGTTGCGAGGGGGCCGTTGAGGTGTTCGGGGCGGATCTGGCCCACCCCCGCGCCGAGCTGGCGTCCCGGCTCGGCGACTACCTCCATGACGCCGAAGGAATCGCCTTCCGGGTGGGCCGCGACACCGCCGTGGAATCCCTGGTGCTGCAGGCCTGGGCCCAGCAACTCGATCGCTCGCCGCGCACGGGCCGCGCGGCCCTGGGGCTGGTGGCCCCCTGCCCGATCCTGCAGGAGATGCGTCTGCGCAAGAGCCCGGGCGAGCTTGAGCGGCTGCGGGAGGCTGCGCGTATTTCCGCCGAAGCCCATGAACGGGCCAGGGAGGTGGCCCGCCCCGGGCTGAGCGAGCGCCAGATCCAGGCGGTGATCGAGCAGCATTTTCTGGAGCAGGGGGCCCGTGGGCCGGCCTACGGCTCGATCGTGGCCGGTGGCGACAATGCCTGTGTCCTCCACTACACCCGCAACGATGCTCCGCTGCTGGATGGGGATCTGTTGCTGATCGATGCCGGCTGCAGCGTGTCGGATTACTACAACGGTGACATCACCCGCACATTCCCGGTCAATGGCCGTTTCAGTGGCGAGCAGCGGGCCCTCTACGAGCTGGTGCTCGAGGCCCAGCTGGCAGCGATCGCCACGGTGGCACCCGGCGCCGACGCCGAGCAGGTTCACGGCGCGGCCCTGCGGGTCCTGGTGGAAGGGTTGCTCGACCTCGGGCTGCTCAGGGGGGCGGTGGAGGACCTGATCGAGCAGGGGGCCTACCGCCACCTCTACATGCACCGCACCGGCCACTGGCTGGGTCTCGATGTCCATGACGTGGGGGCCTACCGCCTCGGCGAGCACCCCCAGCCGCTGCAGCCGGGCATGGTCCTCACGGTGGAGCCGGGGCTCTATGTGAGCGATCGCCTGGCGGTGCCCGAAGGACAGCCGGAGATCGAGGAGCGCTGGAAGGGCATCGGCATCCGCATCGAAGACGATGTGGCTGTGACCGTGGAGGGCCATGAGGTGCTCACGGATGCCGCCCTCAAGGCTCCGGCGGCGATGGAGCGCTGAGGCGCTCGGCCCCCAGCCAGTCCAGCAGCAGCTCCGGCTCCAGGCTGGAGGTGCTGGAGAGGATCCGATCGGCCCCTGCCGCCCGCAGCCCCTGCTCGTAGTGCCGGCGGCTGCCGGACTGGCCCTGCCCCTGCAGGTGCGGTGGGGCCACCGCCAGGCTGAGCAGGGTGAGGTCCGGGCGCTGGTGCCGGGCCGCCATCACCGTGTCCACATCGGCCACGGTGTCGCCCAGATAGGCCACCGGCAGCACCTCCCCAGAGGCGGTGCTGCCGAGTTTCAGCGCCAGCTGGAGCAGCCCGGTGGGATCTGGCTTGTCGGGTGCTTCGCCCATGGCGATCAGGGGCGGATCCTCCAGCTGGAGGCGTTGCCTGAGCACATAACGGCAGGAGGGGGGTTCGGCGCCACTGACGAAGCCCCAGGCGATGCCGGCTTGCTCCAGAGCCTGGAAATAGTCGTGCTCCACCAGCAGGGGTTCCTCGCGGATGTAGCCGATCCAGCCGGCAGGGTCACCGTCTGGATCGCCCCCGAAGTACCGACTGCTGAACACCTCCACCACCGCCTCAAGGGTGGGGAGGGGCAGGCAGTCCCGCCGCCGCAGCAATTCCAGTGAGGCCTGCCAGTCGTTGTTCCAGCGCCCCTCGGCCTTGAGGGCATCGATCTGCCCCGGCTCCGGACGCCAGCCGCCGAAGTGGTGCACGGTTTCGGCGATGGCCCGTCGGTAACTGCCACTGACATCGCGGATCACGCCGTCAATGTCGAAGAGAAGAACGGCGCGCGGCTGCAGGGAGGCTGGTGCAGAGGCTGGTACGTTAGTTGTTTGCCTTTTTGCCTTGAGCGCCGAAACCATGACGGCCACTGAAAGCGCTGCTCCTGCAGGTACCCCCGCTGAGGCGGCCGCGGCGGTGAGCACCGCTGATGAGGCTCCCACCCAGGGGCGCCCGCCCCTGCGCGGAGCCAGTGCCGCCCTGGCGTCGGCCACGGTCGATGAGGATGGGGTTCCCTCCGGGCATACCCCCAAGGCCGATGAGGGTCGCTTCCTGCTCAAGATCCTCTGGTTGCCCGACAACGTCGCCCTGGCCGTGGATCAGATCGTGGGTGGCGGCCCCAGTCCCCTCACGGCCTATTTCTTCTGGCCCCGGGAAGATGCCTGGGAAACGCTCAAAGGAGAGCTGGAAGCCAAATCGTGGATCACCGACAACGAGCGGGTGGAAATCCTCAACAAGGCCACTGAGGTGATCAATTACTGGCAGGAAGAGGGCAAGGGCAAGTCCCTCGAAGAAGCCAAGGGCAAGTTCCCCGACGTCACCTTTTGCGGTACCGCCTGATCGCCTTACAGGCTCCTGGCCTTGGCTGATCTAGCGGGCCTTGATCACCCCTGCGAATTCGCTGGCGGTGATCAAGGCTGGCGTGCTGGCGGTGTCGACGGTGAAACTGCGGCTCTCGGTCTGGGAGGAGCCATCGGGATAAACGAACGTCACCAGGCCCTGCAGGCTGACGGTTGAGCCCTCCTGAGCGGTTTCGCGCAGATCCTCCACGCTCACCCGCTCGAACTGGTTGAAAAAGGCCGGATCGAACTGATCTCCTGCGGCGCCGGCGAAGAACTGCCGGGCCTGGTCATAGGCCCGGGTGTTCAGGGCGCCGTAGAGCCCCCGGATGCTGGCGATGGCCAGGTCGGTGTCGGCCGAAGACATTGGCGTGGTGGGGGGCTCAGGCGTGGGCAGGCTTGGTTCCTCGGGCGGCGTGGTTGGTCGGGCCACCGGCGGCGGCGGTGTGCTGGGTCTGGTCGCGGAAGGGTTCTCAAGGGAGCCCTGGGGGGAATAGCGCAACAGCACCACGGCCCCCACCAGGGCGACCGCCAGTCCGCCCGTGAGGAAGGCGAGGAAGCCCAGCAGGACGCTGTTGCCGCCTCGGCTGCTGGCCGGCGCCGGGACTGGTGTTGCGGCTGCAGGGGCAGGAGCAGGGGCCGCTGGCTTGGTTGCTGTTGGGGTTGAGGCGCCCTTGGCTGGCAGATCGAGCAGCCCTCCCACCACGCTCTCCATGCGCCGGCAGATGGCAGGGGTGAACACCTCCTCGACTTCCTGCATCAGCCGTTGCTGCAACCGCGCCTCGGAGAGGGGTGGGTTCTGGCTGGCGGCGCTGGCGAAGGCGGCCGACATCACCAGATGGCGCAGGGCCGGAAGCAGGTTGCTCTGTCCCTCGCCGCACAGGTCGCCCGCGACCGCCTGCAGGCGACGGCCCTCAGCGCCGCGACCACGCTGGAGGTCGCTGAGCACCTGCTGCCTGAGGGCGGCTCCGAGCTGGTGGTCGTTCATCGCGCGGGGAGGGCAGGGATGGTCTTGGGTTGCCACTGGAGCTGCAGGGCGGCCTCGAGGGGTGGGCAGAGGTTGAGGGCCCTTAGGGCTTCCCCCTGCACCAGTCCACCCGTGGCTGGGTCGAAGCTGCTGGCGATCAGGGCCCCGAGGGGGTCCTGGTTGGAGGCATCCAGCAACGACAGCGCCCGCAGGTGGCCCTCGCGCAGACCTGTGAACTGGCTGCGCCGGCTGCTGAGGGTACCGGCGATGGCGGCGCTGGGGCCCCGGCAAAGCTGGTTGATCTGGCGGCGCACGGCCGTGGCCACCGGCTGCGGGGCATGGCTCCGTGGCTTCACCCACAACCAGCGGGAGCCCAGCCCCGCGGCGACCACCAGCAGGGCCACAGCTGCCAGGGCTGGGCCGGGATGGCTCCGCAGGGCCTCCAGCCGCGCAGTGGCGCCGGAGTGAGCGGCTGCTCCGCGAGGTTGATCGTCGCCAGCCTTCCGGTGGAGGGCTGCGACCTGGGCTGGCACCGGCTGGGTTGACTCCAGTGTGCCGTGCAGGGCCATCGCCACCGACACATCGTCGCCGCTGCCCTCGCTGGTGATCTGCTCGAGGTTCGCGGCCAGCGCGTCGCTGGCTCCGGTGCCTGGGGTAGCGATCAGATGGGCGGCCAGCGCCAGAAAATCCGTGTCGGTGGCACAGGACTTGCGGATGCCATCGGTGCTCAGCAGCAGTCCGAAGGCTGCCCCCCGGTGCTCGATCGGCTTCAGTCCGCTGCGGAACATCCGGGGAGCCTGCTCCAGACAGAGGCTGCCGGTGGCCTCGCCACCTCCCTCCTGAGGAGCCTCCTCGCTCAGAAGCACGGCCTCCCCCCCGGGCCCCACCTGCACCAGGTCCCAGTCGCCCAGACCGGTGTAGCCCCACCACCCCGGCGCCATCACCACCAGCCCCAGGGTGGTGCCGTAGCTCAGTGGCACCTGGTCCTCGGACCCTTGGGCTTCAGCCGCGGCAGTCTGGGCGGGGGCCAGAGCCGCCTGCCGCTGCCAGTGGTCGAGCACCTCAGCCAGCCAGCGGCTGTGGATCCGTTGGGGGAGTTCGGCTTCCAGCCACCGGGCCCACTCGTTGGCCCGCGGTGCCTGGGCGCCCAGCAGCGCGCATTCGCGCAGATGCTCCTCCACGGCCAGCAGAGCCTGTTCGCAGGCCAGGGTGCTCCCCACATCGCTGTAGGGGTAGCGTTCTCCGCCATGGCCATCGGCCAATGCCATCACCTGCACCGGCTGGTGGTCACGGCTGTGGCACTGGGCTGAGGCCACCGCGTCCTGGCAGGGGCGGCCCTGGCGTTGGTGGGCGGCACCGATGTGCCTTGCCCGCAGTGGTGGCCTCCAGCCAGTCACCACACCAGGGGACCGACGTCGTCGATGGGGTCCATCAGGGTGGGGGGCAGATCCGGCAGGGGGATGTTGGCCTGGTGCTCCGAGCCCGCCATGCGGCTGATGGGCATCGAGGCGGCACCCACCACGGCTGTGGAGGCCCACTGGATGTACTGGGCCAGGGAGGTGGCGTTGCTGGCCTGAAGAGGGCGGCGAGGTGAGCGGCCTGAGCGGTGCAGGGGCGTCTGCCCGCTGGCACCGGGGATTTCTCCGGAGGGCAGGCCACCGCCGGGCTCGGTGCCGATGAACTGCTGCAGCACCTCGGTGTCGGCGTCGTGCCCCATGGCGATCGCCAGACGCACCGCCTTCTGGGCCCAGGGCTGGCGCATCAGGCTGGCCAGGCCCGCGTCGAAGTCGTCGGTGGGCTGGCCGTCGGAGATCAGCACCAGCACCGGTGGCAGGGCCCGCTCCTCCATCGGGGGCGATTGCAGCACCCCGGCCACCAGCTCCAGGGCCTCACCCATGGCTGTGATGCCTCCGGCCTGCAGGTCCAGCCACTGCAGCTGCTGCACGGCAGTGGGCTTCTCCAGGTGCCAGCAGGCCCGGTCGGCAAAGCTCACAGCCCTGACCAGAACCCGCGCTTCCGGGTTCTGGCGAGCCACCTCGGCCATCCCCGGGAGCGACTGACGAATCGCCTGGTTGAGTGCCTGGATCTTGCCCTGGGCCGCCATCGAGGGCCGCGTCCCTTTGCGTGGTGTAAAACCCGAGGCCCGAATGCCCTGATCAGAGGGTGAACAGGGTGGAATGACGGGCTGTCATTCCGGAGGTGCAGATGCACCTCGTTTTTTCACCTTGAATCAAGGGCGATTGACTTGT
>NZ_JAHLZB010000042.1:0-35412 GCF_025128255.1 Synechococcus sp. CS-205 | reverse complement strand
CGCGGGTGGTCTCCCATCCGCTTTGGAAACTTACAACACCGGCGATCGGCTCTCGCCTCCTCCTCTGTTGCAAGCCCTGCAGCGATCGCCTTCCGGCTCACGCGCAGTCCAAAAACATACCACACCCATGGCCGGGCTCTTCGGTCAGTCGCTCAGCAGAGCCTCAGCCCAGGGCATGAACCGCTCCAGGGCCTTGGAGTTGCTGGCGGCGAGCACAGGGAAATCGGTGCTGCCATGGTCTTCTCCGGGATGCAGGTGCTCGGGGCTGCGCACCAGCCAGCGCAGGGGACAGTGCAATTCGCTCAAGACCAGCCAGGCCGCGGCCAGATCCCAGATCTTGGGCGTGGCCTCCAGGGCCATCACGGTCTGCCCCATGGCCACACTCACCAAGTTGAGGCTGGCCACCCCCAGCAGGCGGATCTTGCCGGGGAAGCGCCGATCGGGCAGCTTCTGCAGCACGCCGATCGAGCGACTGCAGAGAGAGGCGCAACCCGCCGCCTGGGCCTCGTTCGCCGGTGGCCTGAGAGGCTTGCCATTGCGCCAGGCCCCCTTCCCTCGCACCGCGACGATCCGCTGCCGCAAGGGTGGAACGTCGAGTACAGCCAGCACAGGGACACCACCCTCGAAGCGGGCCAGAGAAATCGCCCAATAGGGAATCCCGGCGGCGAAGTTGGTGGTGCCATCAAGCGGGTCCACCACCCAGTAGGCGGAGGTGGAGGGCACCAGCTTGCGCCCCTCCTCACTGAGGACCCCCTCGCCGGGATAGAGCTGCTCGAGACCCCGCACAAGCGTCTCGTCACTCCAGCGATCACAGGCCGTGATCAGGCTGCCATCGGCTTTGGCCTCCGAGGCCATGTGTCCGAAATCGCGGCGCTGACGCTCGGCAACGGCATCAACCAGCTCCGTGAGCCTCAGTGCCTCGGATGGAATGGCGGTGAAGGTGGCGGTCATCCGAGTTCGGTGGTCAGGACCTGGGTCAGCTGCCTGGACGTATCGTCGCGGAAGCGGTGGACGTTGACGGCGTCCAGCACCCGCAAGGCCGCCAAGGCAATCAAGGCGGCCATCCCCAGCACCAAGGCATAGGGGAGGTAGGGGCCCTGGCCGGGGATGATGGCACGACCCAGATCAAGCAATCCTCCTCCCATCAGTTTCGCCGTGGCACGGGAGAAGGCCTGCGCCAGGCCCCAGACGCCCACGAAGGTGCCCGCCGCTTCCGGCAGGGTGAGATCCAGCATCAGGCACAAGGTGCTGTTGGTGCCGATGCCGGAGGCCAGGCCGAACAGCAGAAGCACGGCCTGCAGGGGGGCGACCTGGCCGACCAGGCCGCAGAGGATCAGCAGCAGCATCGAGGCCAGGATCAGCTGGCAACCGAGACGGGCGGTGGCGTACTTCCCCAGCCTGGGCACGATCCACCAGCCTGCCAGCACCAGTCCGAGCAGGGTGCCGACCCCCCAGAAGGCATTCAGGGAGGCGGTGGCGGCAATCGGCATGGCGAACACATCAGCGCCATAGCTCTCCAGGATCGGGTCCTGGATGAACAGGGCCAGGGTGAAGAGCACCAGGAACAGGAAGAAAACGGCCACCTGGCGGCTGGAGGTGATCAGTCGCCAGGCCTGGGGCAGGGTGACCGCATCGTCACGCGCCGGGCTGGCGGATCCGCCGACGGCCCTGGCCCCGGCCGGTGCGGCAGGTTCGAGGCCCCAGGTTGCCAACAGGGTGAGGCCCATCACTGCCAGGGCGGCCCTGACCATGAAACGGAAGAGCACCGCTTCGAGCACCTGCGGGTCGTTGACGCCATCCAGCACCTGCAGGCTGCGGGAGATCACCAGCGCTCCCACGACGATGCCCACGGTGAGCATGCACCAGATGATTCCCACGGCCCGGGGGCGCTCACGCTCCTGGGTGCGATCGATCACCAGAGCCAGGTATGGGGTGGTGGCCATCGAAACCGCCAGGCCATAGGCGGCGAACAGGGCGCACATCAGGGCCGTGCCCAGGGCGATGGGGCCTGCGTCGCCCAGCTCCCTGGCGGCCGCGAGCCGGAAGATCACCGGCACCACCAGCACCGCCAGCCCGCAGAACAGCGCGGCTCCCAGCCAGATGTAAGGGGTGCGATGGCGCCCCGCCAGGGGGCGGGTATCCGAGAGCTGGCCGAAGAGAATCCTTGAGGGCGCCACGAACTGCTCGAAGGCCAGGGCTCCCCCCACCAGCAGACCGGGGAAGCCCAGTTCGCTGATCATCACCCGATTGAGCATCCCGGCGAAGATCACCGCCAGAAAACCCAGGCTCCCCTGGAACAGCCCCAAGCGCACGGTGCTGGCGATCGAGAGGCTGGGGGAGGAGGAGGGAAGGGCCATGGTCCTGGGCATGATTCAGGCAACGACACCATCCGGACCTTCGAACCGCTCGACCTGCTCGCCTGAGTGGCCTAAGGGGAGAGGGGCGCGGCCCCATCAGGCGCACGCACCTCAGATTGACAGGCCGGGGAGAGAGGTTGGGGCTCGATCGGAATCTGGGTGGTGGGATCGAGCTGGGGCTTGCTGGAAGGGAGGCTGGGGGGCTGGCAGAAGGCCACCTGATCCATCCCGGTGCGGCGCCTCAGCTCAGCCAGCCGTCGGTTGTAGTCGGTCACGGCGCGGGCGTAGCTGACCTCCGCCTGGGTGAGGTCCCTCTGGCTGTCGACCACCTCCCGCTGGGTGGTGACCCCCGCCTGGAAGCGCAGCCGAGCCAGCCGCAGGGCTTCCCGCGACGAGATCACCGCCCGGGAGGTGGTGGTGATGTCGCGGTTGTTCTGAAGCAACTGGTAGAAGCTGGATTCCACCTCCAGGCGAATCTGATCGCGACGGTCGGCAAAGTTGAAGCGTTCTTCTTCAGCCGCCTGCTTCTGCTGGCGGTACTGGGCGGCGGCCCGGCCGCCGTCGAAGAGGTTCCAGCTGAGGTTGAGGCCCACGCTGTTGTCGACCCCGTAGGTGTAGCTGCCCATGTTGATCGGCAGATCCACCGGGACACCGGTCTGCCCATTGCTGCGATCCCAGCCGAAGTTGTTGACGATGCTCAGAAAGGGCTGCACCGCGCCGATCGCCGCATTGGCATTGCTGTTGGCAATCGAGATCTGCAGGATGACCTGATCGAGTTCCTCTCGGAAGGCATAGGCCGCCACGATGCTCTCCTGCAGCGAAGGCATCCAGGTGCCCAGCACCCGCGCCGGTTCCTTGGCGGTGGGGGTGACATTCTGGGGAAGATCGAGCAGGGAGGCCAGAGCGCGACGGGACACCGACTGCTCGGCCAGGGAGTTGGTGAGCAACTGCTGGTCGCGGGCCAGCTGGGTTTCCGCCTGGAGAACCTCCAGTTTGGTGGACACCCCGGCCTGGAAACGGGCCCTGGCATCCTTGAGGCTGACCAGTGACGCGCGCACGGATTCCTTGCCGATCCGCACCCCTTCATCGGCAAGCTGAAGGCTGAAGTACTGCTGGGCCGCCTGAAGGCGCAGATCGCGCAGGGCGATCAGGTATTGGTTCTGGGCCTGCTCGAACTGATCACGGGCCGCTGAGATCTGCGGGACCCGCTGGGGGTTGATCAGATCCCAGTTGATCCCGATGTTCATGTTGGCCCCGAGGATCTGGCCCCTCGTGCGCGACTCGGGCGTGGCCAATGGGCCCGTGGCATCGGCGTTGTAACGAAACCGATAGCTGTTGGTCAGGGCCGGGAAGGCGCTGCCGGTGGAGAGGTTGATGTTGGGATACCAGGAGGCAATCTGGGCCCGCAGGTTGGATTTCGCCTGTTCCACCTGGGAGGCCACCGCCTTGAGGTTGGGGTTGTTGGTCTCGGCCAGGGTCTCCACCTCCTGCAGACCCAGAGGGCGCAGTTGCTGGATCTTCACCTGGGCCGGCCTGATGGGCAGGGCCAGGGAGGGTGGAGAAGCCAGGGGCTGCAGATCAGGCTCGAGTTCCGTGGCCGCCGGTGGCAGAACGGTGGGATCCGACTTGGGCCGGTTTCCCTTGACGTCCGGGGCCAGCGGAATCGGCACCGAAGAAGCCGAAGGGATCTCAGCAGGCTCGGCAGGGGCAGTCGCTGGTGCGGACTCCTGGGCCCGGCTCACCCCCTGAAGGCCGGGGACGAGCACCATCCCCGCGAGGGCTGCCGAAGCAAGGAAGGAGCGACGCACACCGGAACCCATGAATAGTGACGAGCTTAAAGATCCGTGGACGGGCTGCCGAGGCAGGCGGCCACGAATTCATCCGCCCCCTCCACCAGGCGAATCGAAGCGGGCAACCGCTGCTGGAGATCCTCCAGGCTGAGGTCGTCGAGAAAGACCGGCTCGCCCTGCCGCAGCATCACCGAGGGAAGCAGCAGCTGCTCCCCCAGGTCATGGCCCTCCAGACCGGTCAGCAGATCGGAGCCTGTGAGCAGGCCGGTGACCACCTGCTCCTGCCCCCAGTAGGGACTGGGCAGCCCATACAGCCTCAGGCTCAGGCCTTCAACGGCATTGAGGCGATCGACCACCGGCTGGAGAGCCTCGGCCACGAGGGCCCCGACGACCCAGCTGAGTCGTCGGGGCCCTCGTGGAAGGCGGCGAGGCAGGCGGCTGGTGGCCTCATCCAGAGCCTCGAGAAAAGCGCGAATGCTGCCGACGCCATTCTCCTGCTGGGGCAGATCTTCATAGCTCTCGCGCTCCGGCAGAGGCTGACCAGCCATCAGGTACCACTCATCGGAGAGCCAGGCGAAACGGCTGCCGAAGGCCGCATGAAAGCGCTCCTGCAGGGGCTCCACCTGCGCGATCACCCGCCGGGCGCAGGCACGGTCGACCGGCACCAGCCCATCCCCCGGGGGACGGAAGCGGGTCAGCCCCACGGGCACCACGGCGGCGGAGAGGACCGCCGGCCAGTCGCCGGCGGCGAAGCGGGCCAGATCCAGAAGCGTTCGCTCCAGAGCCGGTCCGTCATTCACCCCCGGGCAGACCACCACCTGGGCATGAATCTGCAGCCGGCGCTCGGCGAACCAGCGCAGCTGCTCGAGCAACAGGCCGGCACGGGGGTTCACCAGCAGCCGCCGGCGCAGCTCGGGATCGGTGGCATGAACCGAGACGAACAGGGGGGAGAGCCGCTGCTGCTCGATCCGCTGCCAGTCCGCGGGGGTGAGGTTGGTGAGGGTCAGGTAGGAGCCGTAAAGGAAGCTCAGGCGGTAGTCGTCGTCTTTGACATAGAGGCTCTGGCGCCGCCCGGGGGGCTGCTGATCGATGAAACAGAAGGCGCAGTGGTTGTTGCACTGGCGCAGCCCATCAAAGAGGGCCTCGGTGAAGGCAAGCCCCAGTCCGTCATCGGGATCCTTCTCCAACTCGAGGTGGTGGCGGGTGCCATCGGGATCCTCCACCTCCAGGCTCAGTTCCTCCTCTCCCACCAGCACCTGAAGATCGATCAGATCGCGGGGCCGCTCACCATTGATGCTGATCAGCCGGTCACCAGGCTGGAACCCCAGCTCCTCCCCGATGGATCCAGGCTCCACCGTGGCCACCACGGCGGGCTGGGGCGGGCGGGCTGAATCCACAGGGGCCAGAGGCAGGCCTGCGGAGGGTTCGTTCCACACGGAAGAGACTGGAAGCAGTGACCCTCAGTGTGGGCGGCAGCAGGCCTCAGGTGGCGGCCGGACCCATCCGCCAGACCCAGAGCAGCAGCACAAGGCCGAACACCAACCGGTAGATCACGAAGATCCAGGTGCTGTGCGTCTGCAGGAAGCGCAGCAGCCAGGCGATCGCCAGCCAGGAGACCAGGGCGGCCGAGGCAATGCCGATCAGCAGGGGAACCGGACCCAGGCTGGCGCCTTCGGTGAAGGCCGACTTCAGTTCCACCAGTCCGGCCAGGGTGATCGCCGGAATGCCGAGCAGAAAGGAGAACCGTGCCGCCGCCGCCCGCTGCCAGCCGTCGAAGAGTGAAGCGGTGAGGGTGCTCCCGGAGCGCGACACGCCAGGGATCACCGCCAGGGCCTGGGCGATCCCCACCAGCAGGCCGTCGATCGGGCGCACCTGGGGCAGATCCCTGCGGCGGCGACCCACCCGCTCAGCCGCGGCCAGGAGCAGGGCCATCACGATAGAGACCAGGGCGATCGAGACTATTCCGCGCAGGGCTGACTGCTCGTAGTCCGGCCAGAGGGTTTTGATCGCCAGGCCCGCCAGGACGATCGGCAGGGTGCCGATGGCCATGGCCAGCCCCAGCCGGGCGGAGGGATCGCCCCACTGGCCCTGCCGGAAAGCGCGGCTGACGCCCGCCAGCACCTCCGCCAGGTCTTGGCGGAAGTAGACGAGCACCGCCGCGATGCTGCCCAGCTGGATCACCGCCGTGACAGCCACCCCCGGATCGCCCCAGCCGAGCAGCACTGGCACCACCTTGAGATGCGCTGTGCTGCTGATCGGCAGGAATTCAGTGAGGCCCTGCACGATGCCGAGCACCAGGGCATGCCAGCAGGCCTCCAGAAAACCTGGAACCGGGGTGGACAGGGCAGGGCCCATGCGCGTGGTGGCGCGGCGGAATCTGTGACCCTATGTCCGCCCGCTCGGCGGCTCCGCCACCAGCGTCCCTTAAGGTTGCATACCTTTCTTTACAGAACCTGGTGATCGGGGCCCACGCCAGACCTTCCACAGCTGCCCTGGTCACCGGGACTCTTGTGCTCTCCTGGCCTCCGTCGAGCTCGGCCCTGCAGGGTCCTCGGTCAGGAGCTGCGGAGGCCTTGTTGCAACGGGTGGCCTCAGCCCTGGTGGTGGTTCCGGTCTTTCTGCAAGCGCCCTGGGTCCGTCTGCACCCCTCGAGCGCCGTGCTGTTCACAGCCGTGCTCCTGGCCTCCGGGCTGCTGCTGGAGCTGCGGGGCAACGAGCGCTGGCGTTGTTTCGGCCCGCTGCTGGTGGGCTTCAGTGGCAGCTGGTTGGCCGGCTGCCTGTTCTGGGGCTGGTGCCGTCTGCATCCGGCCTGGCATCTTCCGATCGAGGCCTTCGCCCTTCCACTGGCCCTGGCCGGCCTGCAAGGCCGCTGGCGCAGCGCGGCCCTGTTCTACCTTGCTTCTCTGATGGGGACCGCCTGCACCGATGGGGCCATGGCCCTCACCGGGGTGATGACGCTCTGGCCGCAGGTGTTGAGCGCTCCACTGCTGGAGGCTCCGGCCCTGCTTCACCAGGCCGCCCTTGAGGTGCTGCGGCCAGCCCCCCTGGCTCTGGTCCTGGTCACGGCAACGGGCCTGACGCTGCTCGCTCGCCGCATCAGCCGTGCGGGTCCGGGCGGTCGCCTGGCCGCGGCCACCCTGCTCACCACCCTGGTGGTGGATGGCCTGTTCCTGATCTGCGCACTGTTCAGCCCCCAGCTCAGCGGACTGGTCTGAGCAGGCCTGGCCAGGAGCGGCAAGGTCGGAATTAAAGAACTGCAAAAGCCTTGGCGCGGTTGGGGATGATCGGCTGACTCACCTGTAGCGTTGCCCCTGACCCTGCTCGGATCGCGTCCGAGTCAAGGCCTCCATCCACCGGCGATCCTCACGGATCCACACCTCGGAGAATTGCAATGAAACGGCTGGTTGCCTGGATGATGAGCGGCTTGCTGCTGGCCGGCCTGCTGATGTCCCTGCTCCTGCCTCCGGCTGTCCACGCGGAGGAACTCCGCAATGTGGCCGATGAGAAGATCGCGGCCCGCCAGGGGAAAGTGGATCTGAACAATTCCCCGGTGCGCAGCTTCCAGCAGTTTCCCGGGATGTATCCCACCCTGGCCGGCAAGATCGTTCTCGGTGGTCCCTACGAGGAAATCGACGACGTGCTCGGCCTTGATCTGACCGATCGGCAGAAGGAACTCTTCGACAAGTACAAGGACAACTTCACGGTGACCCCACCCTCGATCGCCCTGAACGAGGGAGATGACCGCATCAATCCAGGCGTCTACCGCTGACCCCCTAAAGTCTCGACCCTCCGAAAGCCGTCGGTCTCCGGCGGCTTTTTTTGTGGCCCCATGCCCTCGACGCCCCGCCCCCACCCACCCCTGGCTTCGCGCTGGGATGTGGTGGTGGTCGGGGGTGGGGCCGCCGGGCTGATGGCCTGTCTGGAGCTGCCCGCCGAACTGTCGGTGCTGCTGCTCAGCAAGGAGCGGGGACCCCGCACAGCCAGCCGCTGGGCTCAGGGGGGCATCGCTGCGGTGACCAGGGCCGAAGACAGTCTGGAAAGCCATCGGGACGACACGCTGCGGGCGGGAGCAGGACTCTGCGACCCCGAGGCCGTCGCTCTGCTCGTTCAGCAGGCTCCGGCCTGTGTTGAACGGTTGCTGGGGCTGGGCATGGCCTTCGACCGTGACGGCAGCGGACTGAGCACCACCCTGGAGGCGGCCCACAGCCATCGGCGGGTCCTCCACGCCCAGGACCGCACCGGAGGGGCTCTGGTCGATGCGCTGGAGCGGGAGGTGTTGCGTCGCCCGGGCCTTGAGCAGCGCAAGGGGCTGATGGCACTTCAGATCTGGGTCGAGCGGGGGCGTTGCCTCGGCCTCCAGGTGCTGGAGAACGACCAGGTGCGCTGGTTGCGCGCCGGAGCCGTGGTGCTGGCCAGCGGCGGCGGTGGCCACCTGTTCGAGAAAACCACCAATCCCTCCCAGGCCACCGGCGATGGGGTGGCCATAGCCTGGAGAGCCGGAGCTGCCATCCGCGACCTGGAATTCGTCCAGTTCCACCCCACGGCCCTGATGCTGCCGGGGGCCCCCCACTTCCTGATCTCGGAAGCGGTGCGGGGGGAAGGGGCCCGCCTGATCGACGCCCATGGCCGCAGTCCGGTGCTCAGCCTGGCCAACGGGGATCTCGCCCCACGCGACCAGGTCAGCCGAGCCCTGGTACGAACGATGCAGGCCCAGGGCGTGGACCACCTCTGGCTCGACCTCCGCCCGGTGGGACAGGAGCGGCTGAACCATCAGTTTCCAACCATCCTGCGCCGCTGCCGCGAGCTGGGTCTGGAGCCCAGCGCTGCTCCGATCCCGGTGGCGCCGGCCGCCCATTACTGGATGGGGGGTGTGAGCACCGACCTCAGGGCCGCCACCACCGTTCCAGGTCTGTACGCCGTGGGTGAAGTGGCCTGCACGGGCGTGCATGGCGCCAATCGCCTGGCCAGCAATTCATTGATGGAATGCCTCGTCTTCGCCGGACAACTGCGGCAGATGTCCATCCCAGCGCAGGAAACCCCCACCCGCAGATCTCCCAGGTCGACCAACACCGCTGGAAAGCTGCAGCCTCTTGTTCAGAACCACCCCCCGGGAAGCGGGCCGCTGGCGCAGTGCGAGCGGCTGCGCCAGCTCTGCTGGCGGGTGGCGGGGGTCGAACGCCGGGAGCGGGAGCTGCATGAGGCCCAGCAGGTGATCCGTCACCAGCGGCAGGAGCTGGAAGGGCAGGCCTGGATTCAGGCTCTGGAGCAGCTCGAGCCGGGGGATCAACTCAGCCTGGGGTCGGGAGGCGGAGGACTCCTGCGCCCCCTGCACGACCTGCGCCAGATGCTCACCCTGGCGGATCTGCTGGTGGAGGCGGCTCTGTTCCGGCGCGAGAGCCGCGGTGGCCATTACCGCACCGACAGGCCAGCCCCGCAGCCCTTCTGGCGGCGACACTCGCTGCAGCGGCGAGGGGAGGCGACCCACACCAGCCCGCTGCGCGAGGGAGGCTCAGGCTGAGGACAGATTTCTCCTTCTCCCCGGCCACGGCTCTGGCTCCTGGCCTCAGAGCTTGCCCTTGAACCCGCTCAGCTCGGCCAGGCTGGCCAGGGATTTGACCCCGGAATCGAGCTTGCCATTGATTTCCCAGGTGGGGAAACCCTCCAGGTTCTTGCGGTCGCAGAGCGCTTTCTGGTTGTTCACCCCATCGGCGGCACACTCGATCACCTTCAGATTCGCCGAGGCCTCCTTGCCGAAGAGTTCCTTCTGCTCATGGCAGTGGGGGCACCAATAGGCGCTGTACATCACTGCACCGGACTGGGTGAGGTGCTCAGCCAGGGCCAGGGTGGACGGGGTGCTGACGGAGGTGACGGGGGGGGGCATGCCGGGAGTGTTCAGGGCGGCAGGACGATCGACGGAGGCTGCCCAGCCCAGCCCCACCAGACCCACCAGCAGGGCCACCAGCACGCCGCGGAAGACCAGCTGGCCGCGGTCGTCCCACTGGCCTCCGATCAGGCTGAGCACGAACAGGCTCAGGCTGAGCACAGCCGAGAGCACACAGAAGAAACAGAAGGCCTTGATCTTGAACACCAGCAGCCCCATCAGGAGCAGGCTGAACACCGCCATTCCGCCGCTGAGCAGGAACAGCCCCCACCAGCTGCGCTCCGCGATGGCCGTGCGGGCCTCGCCCTTGAGAACCAGTGGCAGCACGGCCAGCACCAGCACCGTGGTGTAAGCGAGGAAGCCGAACAGCGAGAGCGGCTGGCCGAACAGACTGCCCCAGACGCTGTTGAGCACCTTGTCACAGCCTTCAGCGCCCCCGGGGCAGCTGAGCGGACCGATCAGCCCCCAGCGCTTGAGGGTGATCGCGCCGGTGTCGATCGCACCGATGGTGGCCAGAACAGCCATCACCACCCGAACCCAGCGCAAACCGGGATCGGAACGTCGACGGCTGCTCAGACGACTGCTCAAGCGGGTGGTGGTCACGGCAGGGGCTGAATCTGGGCCTATTGTGGCAGCATCCGTTGCAGGGTTCGCACCCGCTCCGGGTCGACGGGCTGGGCGATCTGGCCATGGCGCTTCAGGGCCGTGCCGACGATCACACCATCACAGCCGGCTGTGAGCCTTTGCAGCGACAAAGGAGTGGCCCCGCTGCCGATCAACACCGGAGCGCCGGCCGCGGCCGCCCTGGCCTGCTCGACATCGGCGGGATCCGTGGGCCTGCCTGTGCCCGTGCCTGAGACGATCACCCCATCGGCCCCGCCCCGCTCGAGCACATCGCTCACCGCCTCGGCCATCGACAGTGGAGCCAGAGGGGCGCCGTGCTTGACCAGCACATCCGCCAGGATCCGCACCGAGTCAGCCCCCAGCAGCCGGCGCCGGCGCAGGAGCTCGGCAGCCACCCCCTCGATCAGCCCCTGATCGGTGACCGCGGCACCACTGAGAACATTCACCCTCAGGAAACGGGCGCCACTGGCCTGGGCGATCGCCAGGGCGGCCAGGGCGTCGTTGCGCAGCACATTGATGCCCACCGGAAGGGCCGTGGCCCGCACGACCGCGAGGGCCATCCGGGTCATGGCCGCCACCGTTTCGGGAGGCACCGATCCCCGCCAGAAGGGCACATCCCCAAAGTTCTCCACGATCAGGCCATCGGCGCCACCGGCGACGTAGGCCTCGACATCGGCAAGGGCTGCTGCCTCCACAGCCCCCAGATCCCCAGACCAGCCGGGCGAACCGGGCAGGGGGCCCAGGTGAACGACCCCGATCAGAGCGCAGGGCTGGGGGAACAGCTCGCGCCAGCGGGCTCCGGGGGAGTGCATGGCAGGGGCGGCACGATGGTGGAAGGCCAGGCCATAGCACCCGAACATCCCATAGGGTGATGGATCGGCCTGAAGGGTTCAACCCACGGTCACGGTTTTCGACCATCGCAACCCATGCCTTCTGCCAGCGCCGAATTCCCCGCAGGATCGGTCCGTACCGGTGAACCCGGAGCCGACCGACCCACGGTGGCCTTCGCCCACCTCGGCTGCGAAAAGAATCGGGTGGACACCGAGCACATGCTGGGGTTGCTCGCTCAGGCGGGGTACGGGATCAGCGCCGATGAACGGGATGCGGCGGTGGTGGTGGTCAACACCTGCAGCTTCATCCAGGACGCCCGGCAGGAATCGGTGCGCACCCTGGTGGAACTGGCCGAACAGGGAAAGGAGCTGATCATCGCCGGCTGCCTGGCCCAGCATTTCCGCGAGGAGCTGCTGGAGTCGCTGCCGGAAGCGCGGGCGATCGTGGGCACCGGCGACTACCAGCACATCGTGGAGGTGCTGGAGCGTGTGGAGGCGGGTGAACGGGTGAACCGGGTCAGCGCGGTGCCCACCTTCGTGGGGGATGAGCATCTGCCCCGCTACCGCACCACCTCCGAGGCCGTGGCCTACCTCAAGGTGGCCGAGGGCTGCGACTACCGCTGCGCCTTCTGCATCATCCCCAGGCTCCGGGGCGACCAACGCTCCCGCACGATCGAGTCGATCGTGGCCGAAGCCCATCAACTCGCCAACCAGGGGGTGCAGGAGCTGATCCTGATCAGCCAGATCACCACCAACTACGGCCTCGACCTCTACGGCAAGCCCCGGCTCGCTGAGCTGCTGCGGGCCCTTGGCGAGGTGGAGATCCCCTGGATCCGGGTGCACTACGCCTATCCCACGGGCCTCACGCCGGAGGTGCTGCGCGCCTACCGGGAGGTGCCGAATGTGCTTCCGTATCTGGATCTGCCGCTGCAGCACAGCCATCCCGAGGTGCTGCGGGCCATGAATCGCCCCTGGCAGACCGGCCTGACCACCGAGCTGCTGGGACGCATCCGCGACCAGCTGCCCGATGCGGTGCTGCGCACCACCTTCATCGTCGGCTTTCCCGGTGAAACCGAGGAGCACTTCGAGCACCTGCTTCGTTTCGTGGAGGAGCAGCGCTTCGACCATGTGGGGGTGTTCACGTTCTCTCCGGAAGACGGCACCGCAGCGGTGGAGCTGCCCGATCCCGTGCCGGCTGAGGTGGCGATCGAGCGCCGCAACCGGCTGATGGCGGCGCAGCAACCGATCGCGGCGGAACGCAATGCCAGCTGGGTGGGGCGGATCGTCGATGTGCTGATCGAGCAGGAGAACCCCAGCAGTGGCGAGATGCTCGGCCGCTGCGGCCGCTTCGCACCCGAGGTTGATGGGGAAGTGCGGGTGAGCCCGGGCCCAGGCGGCCTCTGCGCCTCCCCAGGAACGATGGTGCCGGTGCGCCTCACGGCCTCCACCCCCTACGACCTACAGGGTGAGGTGGTCGGCGCCCGGGCCATGGTGGAAGAGGCCCTCTCCGCCCGCGGGGGCCGCGGTTGAGGCTCTGGATCCGCCGCAATCAGCGCACCACCTTCCTGATCGCGTCAGGTCTGAGCACTGCCGGCTCCTTTGCCGGTCTCACCGCCAAGGGCTGGATCCTGATGGACCAGACCAGCAATCCCCTGCTGCTGGCCCTGCATTTCGGCGCCCTGGCGATGCCCAGCCTGCTGGCCAGCGGCAGGGCCGGGGTGCTCACCGACCGGATCGGCTGCGAACAGGTGCTGATCCGCTCGCAATGGGGCCTGGCGGCCGGTGCCGCCCTGGGGGCAGTGGCCATCCCCTGGCTGACGGGGGCCGCCCAGGTGAGCCTGCTGCTGCTCAGCACCCTGGTGGTGGGCCTGGCCAGCGCCTTCGAGCTCACCGCCCGCAACAAATACTGCGCCCTGCTGGTGGACAAGCCTGCACAGCTGGCCCCTTATCTCACCTCCTTCTCAGTGGTGTTCAACGTGGGCAAGCTGGTGGGACCGCCCATCGGTGGGTTGCTGCTCGCCCTGACGGGACCCGCCATGGCCTTGACCATCGATGCGGCCACCTATCTGCTGCCGATCGCCACGGTGCTGTGGCTGCTGCAGCCCGAGCGCAGCGCCGAGCGGACGAGCGGCAACGGCTCAAGTTCCAGCCTTGGCAGCGCCTGGAGGGGCTGCGGCGCCAGCCTGCGCCACGTGGTGGTGTTCACCGGCCTGGCCTGCCTGGCCCTTTTCTTTCATCCCGGCCTGGCCCCGTTGATCGCCGCGCAGGTGCTGGGCCCTTCCCCCCAGTCCCTGGGCTGGTTCACGAGCATGCTGGCGGCTGGAAGCATCAGCGCCGGGCTGTTGCTGCAACGACGCAGCCACTGGCTCAGTGAGCGGCCTTCCCTGCTGCTGGGCGGTTGTGCCGTTCTCACCAGCGTGGCCCAGCTGGGCATGGCCCTGACGGCACCCACAGCCTTCCGGCTGGGCATGACCTTTCTGATCGGAGCCGGCACCGCCGGGCTGCTGGCGGGAAGCAATCTGATCCTGCAGGTGGGATCGCCGCTGGTGCTGCGCGGGAGGATGGCTGGGCTGGGGCAGATCGCCTTTCTGGGCGGCGGTGGCTTCAGTGGCCTGATCGCCGCCGGTTTGGTGATGAGGGTGGGCTTACCGGCCACCTTCGCCCTGATGGGCAGCGTGGGCCTGGCCTTGGGGCTGCTGGAGCTCACCAGCCGCTGGGGGCTGCGCCTGAATCCCGTGGACTCAGATCAGTTTGATGCCGCGTAGAACCGTGGAGAGCAGGAAGGCCGTGGCCAACCCAGCAGCCACCAGAACCAGGTACAGAGCTGCCGCCATGACCAGCACGGAAATACAACCTGATCATTAGAGCAGAGCGACCCTGTTGCCGTGGGTTGCCCTTAGGCTGGCGCCCAACCCACGCGGAGGCAGGCTCCTGGCCGGCCAGTCCTGTGCCCCCGCCTTACGAACCGGATCAGAATGCGTGCCCTGCTCGTCTACCCGGAATTTCCCAAGACCTTCTGGAGCTACGAGAAAATTCTCGAGCTCGTGAACCGCAAGGTGCTGTTGCCCCCGCTCGGGATGGTCACAGTGGCGGCCCTTCTGCCCCAGGAATGGGACTTCAAACTGGTTGATCGCAACGTGCGGGAGGTCACCGAGGCAGAGTGGAACTGGGCGGAGCTGGTGATCATCTCCGGGATGATCGTTCAGAAGTCCGACATGGCGGCCCAGATCGCCAAAGCCAAGCAGCGGGGTCTGCCCATGGCCGTGGGCGGCCCCTTCGCCAGTTCCACCCCCGATGCCCCTGAGATCGCTCTGGCCGACTTCAAGGTGCTCGATGAAGGTGAGATCACCCTGCCGATGTTCATTGAGGCCCTGGAGCGGGGCGAGCAGCAGGGACGCTTCAGTTCCGAAGGGGAGAAGCCGGACGTGACCGGCACTCCGATTCCCCGCTTCGATCTGCTGGAGCTCGACGCCTACGACTCGATGTCGGTTCAGTTCTCCCGGGGCTGTCCTTTCCAGTGCGAGTTCTGCGACATCATCGTGCTTTACGGCCGCAAGCCCCGCACCAAGACCCCCGAGCAACTGATCGCCGAGTTGCAGTATCTCTATGACCTGGGCTGGCGTCGCTCAATCTTCCTGGTTGATGACAACTTCATCGGCAACAAGCGCAACGCCAAGTTGCTGCTGCCGGCTCTGAAGCAGTGGCAGATCGATCATGGCTATCCCTTCAGCTTCGCCACCGAAGCGTCCGTGGATCTGGCCTCCGACGAGGAAATGATGCTGATGATGGCCGAGAGCCGCTTCGACAGCGTTTTCCTCGGCATCGAGACCCCAGATGAAGCCAGCCTGGAAACGGCCCGCAAGCTTCAGAACACCCGCAGCTCCCTGGAGGAGTCCGTTGACCGGATCACCTCCTACGGCATCCGGGTGATGGCCGGATTCATCATCGGCTTCGACGGAGAAAAGACCGGTGCCGGCAAGCGCATCGTCGAGTTCGTGACCCGCACAGGCATCCCCGCCGCCATGATGGGCATGCTGCAGGCCCTCCCCAACACAGGGCTCTGGTACAGGCTCGAGAAGGAAGGTCGCCTGATTCAGGACAAGGCCGACGCCAAGGGGGTGAACCAGACGAACCTGCTCAACTTCGTGCCCACCCGGCCGATCCGCGACATCGCCAACGAATACGTCGAGGCCTTCTGCAACCTCTACGAGCCCAACGCCTACATGGATCGGGTCTTCAGCTACTACCACAAAGTGGGCAAGCCCCGCTGGCAGCCCTTTCTCAAGCCCGAGCATTCCACCTTCAAGATCCCTGCCTGGACCGATGTTCGCGCCCTGCTGATCGTGATCTGGCGCCAGGGTCTGATCCGCGACACCCGTGGCCGCTTCTGGCGCTATCTCCTCTCCATGGCCAGGACGAATCCCGACCAGCTGGAGCAGTTCCTGGTGGTGCTCGCCCACAACGAACACTTCATGGAATATCGGAGCATCGTGACCGAGGAGATCGAGGTGCAGCTTCAGTCACTGCCCCCGGAACCCCCTACGGCCCCTTCCGAGGTCAAGGAGCTTCAGCCCGCCTGACGCCCATCAGTCCTGGATGTACGACTCGCCCGAGCGCAGGGCCGCCTCGGCCTTCTGCAGCTCCCGTCCGAGGTAGAGGGCGTGATCCAACCGACTGATCGGAGCGGGGATGACCCCCTCGGTGAGCTGGATACCCAGCTCTTTCGCTGTGCGACCACGGAAGACGACCAGGGGCTGGCGGGGTGCCCCCCCCCGGCAACTGAGCACCTCACCGGTCTCGGGGTCCGTGGCCAGCCCTCTGGCATTGATGCCGTTGCTGTAAAGCTCGGCCACCAACTCCGTGCGCTCGCGGTCCAGGCTGATCAGCACATACCCCGCGGGGTCGAGATCAATCGGGCGCTGCGACAGACGTTCATCGAGCTCACGCAGCTCATGCAGACGCGAAGCGGTTACGGGCCCCGGGGTGATCGAGGCTGCAGAAGGGCTGGAGGAAGGAGTCGTGGCGACGCGGTTGTTCATCCTCTGATCGTAAACATCCGCTTCAGCAGGCGCCCAGGGGAAGTTCCCGGCGGCTGAAGGGAAGCTCGGCATTCTCCGCCTTGATCTCCTCGAGCATCTGGGCATTGGCCTCAGGCAGCCAGCGGCGCAGCAACCGCTCAAAACCAGGGTCATGCCAGCGATGCAGGCTGGCCCTGGGCTCGGCCAGAAAACCCCGACGCCGCTTGTGGCGCCCGCCAGCCCCAGGATCAAAACCACGGATGCCCTGTTCGATCGCCCACTCGATCGGGGCGTAGTAACAGACCTCAAAGTGCAGGTTCTCGATCTCCTGATCACTGCCCCAGTAGCGGCCCCAGAGGGCATCGCCAGCACGCACGCACAGCGACATGGCCACCGGATCGCTCGGATCGCCCCCATGGGCACTGAAGAGCACCAGATGCTCCCGCAGCTCGAGAGCATCCACGTGGAAGAACTCCTCGCTGAGATACTTGCTGCCCCAGGGGCCCCAGCGGCTGCAATGCTGCGCGTAGAAATGGTGCATCCGCTCCAGCATGGCGGCTGAAATCGCAGCACCCGCCACGGGCGTCACCTGCAAGCCGGCCGAGGCGATCGAGCGCCGCTCCCGCCGGATGTTGCGCCGTTGGTTGGCATTGAAACCCGCCAGATAATCCTCAAAACTGTTGAAGCCGTCATTGCTCCAGAGGCTCTGCTGATTCAGCCAGGTGGCACAGCCTGCCGCTTCCGCCCAGGGCTGCCAAAGGGGATCCACGTAGAGGAAGTTGCTGCTGAAGATCTTCTGCTCTCGGCAGAACTGATCGATCAACTCCAGCATCAGTGCCGTGATCGCTGCTCCATCTTCTCCGGAATCAATGTGAAAGCGATACCCCTGCACAGGGCTGAGCGGACTCATGCCCACCAGCTTCGGGTAGTAGCGCAGGCCGAGCTGGCCGGCGAGCTGGGCGAAGGATTGATCGAAGACGAATTCCCCGTAGCTGTGACCCTTGAGGTAGAGCGGCGCCACGGCAATCAGCCGCCCCTGGCGCCACAGGCTCAGGTGGCAGGGCTGCCAGCCCTGGCGGGGCACGATGCTGCCCGAGCGCTCAAGGGCGTGCAACCAGGGCCAGCCATAGAAGGGAAGAGCGGCTGGCCCCACGAGTTCGTGCCAGGCCACGGGAGGAATCTCCGTGATGGCCCGGTGCCAGCGGGCCTGAAGCTCAGCCATGGCGGAGGAACACGTTGGCGGGACGGCGAGGCGCAAAACTAACCGCATGGCGCAACGACTGCACCACTTACGGGCTCTGGCGACGGCACTCCTGACGATGGCGGCGGCCGGGACGGCCGGGCTGGGAGCACCTCCAGCGGCCTCGGCCAGCCTGCTGGGGCCGGTGCTGCGTCTGATGCGGCCCCAGCTGGAGAGGAAGCTGAGTGAGGTGTGCCTGAGTGCCGCCGCCGGCGGCCAGGCGGGCCTGGAACGCAGCCTGAAGGAACCCTGCCGACGCCTGGCGGCACCGGCCAGCACCTGCCTGATCGAGGAGGCCGAGAGCAGCGGGCGCAGCTTCGGCGTGATCAGCGAACTCGCCCGGGGCCGCTTCGGCAACGACAGCGAAGTGGTGGTCAAGCGCTGCGTCGCCAAACTGCTGGGGCTGCCGGCCGACAGCCTCAGGGAGGTGTCCCTGGATGATCTTCAACGCCGCTTCAAGCTGCCCATCTCCCCTCGGGAGTAGAGCAGCAGGAATAGCGCAGCAGCAGTTCACCGCCCCCGAGGGGCCGGTGTTCCAGCAACTCCCAGCTGCGGCCACTGAGATCAGGCGCCAGGGGGCTCACCCAGCCATGGCTGCCCCCCAGCAGCAGGGGGCAGACGGTGAGCTGCAGCTCCTGCACCAACCCCTCGGCCAGCAGGGCCGTGGCCAGCCCAGTGCCCCCGAGCACCACCAGCCGGTGAAGCCCACGGGCCGCCAGCTCAGCCAGGCAGTCGCGCCAATCACCCAGGGGCACGTGGGCATCGAATCCCTGCTGCGCCTGCCCCGGCGAGAGCAACCATCGCTCAAGGGGTTGGGAGAAGAAGGACAGATCCGGCTCGAGGCCGCGGCCGCGGCTGACCACCAGCGTGAGGGGTTGGGGGGGGCGCTGCTCGAGTCGGCGACGCTCCAGCAGCTCGGGGCGATGGATCAGGCAGGTGCAGCGGTGCAGCCGAAGCGTTGCCGCGCCCACAAGGCAGCCATCGGCCCAGGCCAGGGCCTCCTCCAGCGCCGTGCGGTCACCGGCACCGCCGAGCTTGGCGGCGCCTCCCTGGGCTGGAGCGAGCCGGCCATCGAGGCTGACGGCCAGCACAAGCCGCAGCCGCGGCTGACTCAAGCGCTGGCCAGCGCCTCCAGCACCGCAGGGCGGGACTCGAGCAGTGGGGTTTCGGCGAACACTTCGGCGGCGTTGTTGGGGCTCTCCTGCAGGCGCACCTTGTGCAGAGCGGCACCGGTGGCGGCAATCGGTGCGCTGAGCAGATCAGCGATGTGCAGAGCGATGTTCTCGGCGGTGGGCACGCAGGTGGAGAAGTGGGCCACGTCCTTGTTGAGGAACGTGTGATCGAAGGGCTCCACCACCAGCTCGTTCACCAGGCCCTGCAGCTCACTGAGGTCGCAGACCATGCCGGTGCGGGGATCGATCGCTCCGCGCACCGTGACATCGAGCAGGTAGTTGTGGCCGTGGCCGTGGGGGCGGGCGCACTTGCCGTAGATCGCTTCGTTCTCGCCCTGGGAGAGCTCCTCGCGGGCCAGGCGGTGGGCGGCGGAAAAGTGGGTGCGGATCGAAAGGAAGGCTTCCATGGGGTTGCCGATGACATCGGCCCAGAGGGTGGGTTGCTCGTAAAGGCGGAGACCGACGAGCGGCAGGTGCGGCGCCAGGCGTGTCCAGATCGCCTGGGTCAGGGCTTCCGTGGTGGGCAGCCGCCCCTGGGGCCGGCTGAGGTCGAACTCCGGCCAGCAGTCGTTGAGGAAACGGAAATCGAGGGGATCGGTGACTTCCCGACGGATGGCGTGCTTCACATCCGAGAGGTTCAGCACCATGCCATCGCCATCGAGCGGACCGGCCATCGCCACGATCAGTTCGTAGTTGTGGCCGTGACCCGGAGGGAGGCTGCAACGGCCGAAGCGGCTGGCATTCTCCTCGCCGGTCAGCTCGGGCAACCGGTAAAGATGACTGGCGCTGAACAGGGCCCGGCGGGTGATCACACAGCCTCGGCCTCGGCCATGGCGAAGCGAGCCGGCTGAACTGCCAGGGATGGGGGTGGTGGGCATCGCCAGAGTCCCAGTGGCCATCGACGAGGCAGCGTCCTGCTGGGCCATCCTAGGGATCCCGCCCCTGGCTGCGCCTGATCCACCGCTGCACCGCCCAGACCCCATGGCCTCCGAACCGCCTTCCGCCGCGAGCCTCTCCCCAGAAGCCGGGCAGACCGCCAAAGCCGCGGAGGACTCTCTGGAGCTGGCCCTACGCCTGCAGGGGCTGAACATCTATCTGGTCGGGATGATGGGGGCCGGCAAGAGCAGCGTCGGGCGCCCCCTCGCTGAAGCTCTGGGGTACCGCTTCATCGACGCCGACAGCGTGCTGGAGCAGCATGCATGCCACTCCATCCCCGAGCTGTTCGAGCAACATGGGGAGGCCGGCTTCCGCGAGCTGGAGTCAGCCGTCCTCAACCGAATCGCCTGCTGGCATTCCCTGGTGGTGGCCACAGGCGGTGGCGTGGTCAGCCTCCCCGGCAACTGGGGCCAGATGCGGCAGGGGCTGGTGGTCTGGCTGGATGCCCCCGAGCAGCTGCTGCTGGAGCGCCTGCGGAACGATCCAGGTCAGCGGCCCCTGCTGGCCAACGCAGATCCCGAGGGGCGGCTGCGGCAGTTGCTGAGCGAACGCCGGCACCTCTACAGCCAGGCCGACCTGCGGGTGCTCCAGGACGGGCGAGCTGCCGTGGCCGTGGCCCGCCAGGTGCTGGAGGCGATCCCCACGGTGCTGCGCCAGCGGGAGGAGCCGCCGGAAGCTCTGGCGCAGCTGGTCGATGGCAGCGGCTCCAGCACAGCCAACCTGAACACCTGTTCAGACCTGAACGGATCCCAGGCCTGAACTGAGTCCAGCGAAGGTTCGTCCATCAACCCGCTGGTGGCTCCAGGCGCACGGCATACCACTGAATCGCCAGTCCGGGTTCCAGCTCCAGCTCACAGGCCGTTTCCAGCAGCCGTTCGGCTCGTTCGCGGTCGCTGGAGAGGGCGCGCAGGTCGGCGGGGGGCTCCTCCAGTTCAGCGAGCTGCGCGGTGAGCCAGGCGAGGGTTTCGGCGGCCGTGAGGATGCGCTCACCCCGGGAGGGCTCCAGCACCACGTAATGATCGAGTTCCCGCAGCAGGGGATCGGACATGCTCAGCTCTCGGATCGCGTTCATCCTGGTCGCCCTGCTCACCCTCTGGCCGGGGCAGGCCTTGGCGGCCAGCCCACTCGACAGCCCCCTGCAGCGGCGGCTGGAAGCCTGGCCGGCCTGGTCCCTGCCGGCTCCCCTCAGCCGCCCCGGTCGCAGCGACCTGCGCTATCCGGACTGGTTCGACGGGGCCTGGTGGGTGCTCAGCCTGGAAGAAGGGTGTCACGAGCCGATCCCGCCCTATGCCGTGCGCTTTCTGCGCGATGGCCGCGGCGCGGTGGTGGGCGATCGCGCCTTCAACGCCACCCAGGTGGGTGATGCACTGCTGGGAGGTCAGCTGCTCACGGTGGCCAACGACCCCGCCAATCCCAACCGCCAGCTGGCTCTGCTGCGGGGTGATATGGAGCTGGAATCCACCGTGATCGGGCGCCGCAGCCAGTCCTCCTCGCCGGCCCTGACCCGGGAGGAGGAGTTCATCGCCGACGAACTGGCCCTGCAGGTGATGCACGGTCCCGGGGGAGCCAGGATCAGCCGTGTGGAGACCCTCAGCCGGTACCGGCTCGTGAGCCGCACCCCAGGCCACGAGCTGATCAGGGCGGAGCAGTGGCAGGCCAGCTACCCGTCACCGGAGCAGGGGCTGGTGGCCCGTGCCAACGGCAGTCATCACCTCCGGCTCCTGCTCAGCCGCAACCCATCCGCGCCCTGATCAAGGGGTGGGCGGGGAGGCCGGCTCGCTGACGGCGCCTCGGCCCAGGGAAAGGTAGAGCCCATCCCTCCAGGCGAACAGGCTGGTGAGCAGGGGGTGGTCGGCCAGGCCAGGAATGCCTCGACCGGCCAGGGGGGCACCGGCGCTGGCCGGGAAGAGCAGCAGGGACAGCTGGGCGGCCACGGCCAGATCGGCCAGGGAGAGCTGGTCGCCCACAAGAAAACGGCCAGGAGCCAGAAGCACCGCCAGCTGCTCGAGGTTCGCCTGAAGTTGGCGGCGCTCAGCCTGGCCGATGGTGTCGCCCAGCGAGGTGAGCAGATCGGTGGGCAGAGCCCCCACCAGCGAGCGCAGCACAGCGGGGGTGGCCTCCGGCAGCAGGGCACCGCGCAGCACGGAATCTGAGCCGGCAGCCTGCAGCAGGGCCTGACGGACTCCGGTGGCCAGGGCCGTGTCGGCCCAGTCTTCCAGCAGCAGCACCCGGGCCCGATCGGCCGGATCCTTGGGGACCAGGGGAGGGGTCGGCACCAGGCTCTCCAGGTGCTGGGCGATGGCGCTGGAGTCGGCGATCACCTCACCGCCATTCACCAGCACCGGCACCTGGCGCTGGCCGGAGAGACGGAACAGTTCCAGTTGCCCCAGGCCCGGGGTGACTTCGATGGTGCGGTACTCCAGCCCTTTGGCGGCCAGGATCAGCCGCACTTTCTCGCAGAACGAGGAGTGGCGGAACTGGTGGAGCTCGAGCATCGGCGGCACGGTCCTTTGGGCGGCAGAGTAGCCCTCACGTTCCACCGGCGTGGGCGGCTCTCTGCCCAGCTCACCGCCGGGTCACCCCTGCGGGCAGCCTCAACGCCCGTCCACGCCACCATCTCGATTCCCCCGCCCCGCCTGCCTGCGCCATGAAGGACTTCTTCCTCAACGTGACGCGCTACCCGCGCTACCTGGTGGCCTTCAGCCTCGGTGTGTTCAACTCCGTGCTCCAGCCCCTGCTCAAACGGCGCAGCAACCCCGTCACCGCCGTGGCCCTTGTCGGGGCCCTGGTGAGCGGCATGATCAGCCTGACCCTGGTGCTGCGTGCCATGGTGAATCCAGCACCACTGGCGTAGGGATGGCACAGGGCCGACGGGTGGAGCGCATGGCCTCCCTGATCCGCCGTGAGATCAGTGAACTCCTGGTCCATGGCATCAAGGATCAGAGGGTTTCGCTCGGCATGGTGAGCGTCACCCAGGTGGAGGTGGCCGGTGATCTGCAGCACTGCAAGGTTTTCGTAAGCATTTTCGGCAGCGACCAGGACCGCCAGGCGGCTCTGGCAGGCCTGAAATCGGCAGCTCCCTACGTGAAAGGCGAGTTGGCACGACGGCTGAATCTGCGTCGCACGCCCGAACTGCAGTTTGTGCTCGATCGCGGGCTGGAGAAGGGCAGCTCGGTGCTGGGGCTGCTCAGCCAACTCGGCGAGGAACGCCAGCAGCGCGAGGCCGTCACACCTGAAGCAGGCGATGACGGCGACGTCGGCCCGGCATGAGCACGCGCCGGCAGCACGCCGTTGAGTCGCTCCCGCCGGCCGCTGAGCTGCGCCGACAGGTGGCCCGGTTGCTGGTGATCCGCGGCAGCGGCCACCTAGCCGACCGACAACGGCGTTATCCCCGCTGGGAACTGGAGAACGACGCCCTCAGGAGGCTGCTCGCCGAAGGGGTGGGTGGGGTGATCCTGCTGGGAGGCAGTGCAGCCGAACTGCGCCTGCGCGGCGAGCAGTTGCGCAGCTGGTCAGAGCACCCGCTGCTGATCTGCGCCGACGTGGAGGAGGGCGTGGGACAACGCTTCGAGGGTGCCAGCTGGCTGGTGCCACCCCTGGCCCTGGGACGCCTGCACGGCAGTGATCCGGAACGCGCCCTCTCCCTTGCACGCCGCTACGGCCATTGCACGGGCCGTCAGGCGAGGCAGCTGGGGCTGAACGGTGTCCTCGCTCCGGTCTGCGATGTCAACAACAATCCCGAGAACCCGGTGATCAATGTGCGCGCCTGGGGGGAGACCACCGCCGCCGCGGGCGCGCTGGCAACGGCCTTCCTGGAGGGGGCTCAGGCCGAAGGGGTGCTCTGCTGTGCCAAGCACTTCCCCGGCCACGGGGACACCAGCGATGACTCCCACCTGGAGCTGCCCCGGCTGGCCCATGGGCGGGACCGGCTGGAGGCCATCGAGCTGCCCCCCTTCCAGGCGGCCATCGCCGCAGGCTGCGCGGCAGTCATGACCGCCCACCTGCAGCTGGACGCGCTGGACCCGCTGCTGCCGGCCACCCTCTCGCGGCCCGTGCTGACGGGGCTGCTGCGGCAGGAGCTGGGGTTTGCCGGACTGGTGATCACCGATGCCCTGGTGATGGAGGCGATCGCCTCCCGCTGGGGGGCGGAGGAGGCCGCCGTGCTCGCCTTCGAGGCGGGTTCGGACCTGATCCTGATGCCCGCCGACGCCGATGCCGCCATCGACGGCCTGGTGGAGGGGTTCCAGAGCGGGCGCCTGGCGATGGAGCAGCTGAGGCAGAGCCTGCAGCGCCGCGAGGAGGCCCTGGCGGCCCTGGACGTCCGAGCCCCTGGAGCCGCCCTGGTGCCCCTGGAGGGGCTGGGCGAGCTGGAGACGCCCCAGGATCAGGCCCTGGCGCTGGAGCTGGTGGAGCTCAGCCTCGAGACCCGGGGTACCCCGGGCCTGCCGGCGGGCCCGGGTGTCAACCTGATCCGCCTGGACAACAGCCTGGCCTGTCCCTTCCTGCCGGCGATGGCCCCGGCCCTGCGGCTACCGGCAGCGGCCGGCTACCAGAGCTGCCTGATCGAAGCCAGTGCCCCCAGCCCCTGGAGTGGAGACCCTGAAGCACCGCTTGCCCTCGAGCGGCTGCCGGCAGGTCCGCTGCTGCTGCAGTTGTTCGTGCGGGGCAACCCCTTTCGGGGCAGCGCCGGAGGAGATGAGCCCTGGCCTGCGGTGATCCGGCAGTTGCTGCGGACTGGCCGGCTGGCGGGCCTGACCGTGCTGGGCAGTCCGTACCTGTGGGAGGCCCTGGAGCCTCTGCTGCCACGGAGCCTCCCAGCGGGCTACAGCCCCGCGCAGATGCCCCTGGCCCAGGCCGCCCTGCTCACCCGTCTCGGCCTTGCATCCAGCCAGGCCTCGGAGGGCGGCTTCACCGACTGAGCCTGCCCGCGGCTCAAGCCCTAACCTCGCCCACGGATGCGGGCCGCAGCCATGCTCAGCCTGTCGATGATCGTGCGCAACGAAGCCGGGCGCCTCGGCCGCTGCCTCGAATCGGTGGCAGGCTTTGTCGATGAGATGGTGGTGGTGGACACCGGCTCGAGTGACGACACGGTGGCGGTGGCCAGGGCCCACGGCGCCCGGGTGGAGCAGATCCCCTGGCCCGGGGATTTCGGGCCAGCCCGCAACCAGGCCCTGGGTTGGGTGCGGGGCACCTGGGTGCTGGTGCTCGATGCCGACGAGCAGCTGCTGGAGGAAGCCCGAGCCCCGTTGCGGGCGCTGATGGCCGATCCCGACACCCTGCTGATCAATCTGCTGCGCCAGGAAGTTGGAGCGCGGCAATCGCCCTACTCCAGTGTCAGTCGGCTGTTCAGGCGGCAGCCAAAGATCCGCTGGAGCCGGCCGTACCACGCCATGGTCGATGACAGCGTGGCAGAGCTGATGGCCAGCGAGCCCCGCTGGCGGGTGGTGGACTGTCCCCAGCCGGCGATCCGCCATGAGGGCTACCGGCCCGAGCTGCTCTCGGATGGCCGCAAGGCAAGGCAGCTGCGGCGGGCCATGCAGCAGGAGCTGCGGGACCATCCCGGCAATGCCTACGCCAGCGCCAAGCTGGGGGGCCTGGAGATCAGCGAGGGGAACGTGAAGCGCGGGATCAGCCTGCTCAGGGCAGGGCTGAGAACATGCCCGCCCGAGGCCCACCCCGAGCGCTATGAATTGCTGCTGCATCTGGCGATGGCCGAGGCCAGCCGCCATCCAGCCCGGGCCTCTGCCCTGTACCGGGAGGCCCTGGAACTGCCGCTCGATCCACGCCTGCAGGCGGCGGCACGGCTGAACCTGGCGGCCCTGCTACTGCAGGAGGGCGCCACGGCAGACGCCGACCTGCTGGCGAATGCCGTGACCCGCGACGCCCCCGAGCTGGCCCTGGGCTGGTACAACCTCGGCCTGATCCGCCGCCGGCTCGGCGACATCCGCGGCTCCCTCCAGGCCTATGACACCGCCATGAGCCTGGCCCCCGATCACGCCGAAACCCACCAGAACCGAGCGGTGGCCCAGCTGCTGTCGGGCGACATCGCCGCCGCCCGCGCCAGTTTTCGGCTGGCCATCGCCCTGCTGCGGCAACAGGGCCAGCCGTTGGCAGCGGAGCGACTTCAGCAGCAGGCGGGGGCCATGGTGAGACTGGACGACTGATGGAGAAAGCCGTGCTCTCAGGTCGTGTGGTGGCGGTGACCCGGGCCGAGCAGCAGCTGGGCGAGGCCCGGGGGCTGCTCGAGCGCGCCGGCGCCCGTGTGCTCGACCTCCCTGCCCTGGTGATCGGCCCCCCCGATGAATGGGGCCCCCTCGATGACGCTCTCGAAGACCTGGAGTCCTTCCACTGGCTGGTGTTCTCCAGCGTCAACGGGGTGGAAGCGGTGGAGCAGCGGCTGCAGCGGATCGGACGCAACCTCGGTGATCGCCCCCGGGGCCTCAAGATCGCAGCGGTCGGCCGCAAGACTGCCATCAGGCTGGAGCAGCTGGGAGCCCCGGCCGATTTCGTGCCCCCCAGTTTCGTGGCCGACAGCCTGATCGAGCATTTCCCTGTCTCGGGCTGGGGCCAGCGCCTGCTGCTGCCAAGGGTCCAGAGCGGGGGGCGCACCCTGCTGGCGGAAGCCTTCGCGGAAGCCGGCACCAGGGTGGTGGAAGCGGCCGCCTATGAGTCCCGCTGTCCTCCCCACTTGCCCCTGGCCACCGCCGCTGCCCTGCGTCAGGGTCAGGTGGAGGCCATCACCTTCACCAGCGGCAAGACCGTGCGCCACACCGTGCACCTGCTGCAGCAGGACCTGGGGGAGGACTGGCGGGACCGGTTGGAGCCCGTGGCCCTGGTGTCGATCGGCCCCCAGACCAGCGCCACCTGCCGGGAGCTGCTGGGTCGGGTGGATGGCGAAGCCGATCCCCATGACCTGGAGGGATTGGTTGAGGCCTGCGCCCGTGCCCTGGGAGCAGCCTGAGCACCTGGGCGTCAGCGCTTCTAGAGCTCGGCGATCACCACCTGGCCCTTGGCCTGGCCCTGGCGGCTGGCCAGGGTCAGGCGGCCCCGCAGCACATCGATGGCCACCACCCGCCAGGCCTCGGGCAGGAGATCGGTGGTGCGGCCACCGGCATCACCGACCGCCAGCGAGCCGCTCTGCTGGCCGAACTGCACCAGGGCCATGGGGCGTCCACCGCTGCTGATCACCCCCTGGAAGCGAAAGCCATCGGGCAGGTTGAGGGGAGGCTGAACCAGCACCCGTGCCCGGGAGGCTGGAGTGGTCACACGGGTGACCGCCAGGGGCGCAAACGGGTCGAGCCGGCCAGGGGGCATCGCTGCCTCCACCTGCTCGGGGCTGGGCAAGGGGGTGAATCCCGCCTTCTCAACGGCTGCTGCCGCCTGGGCAGGTTCGCTCTCGGGGCTGGGGGCGGCCCCGGGGGCAGGTGGGGCTGGAGCAGCCCCGGTGTCGGCAGTGGGAGTGCCTCCACAGCCGGCCAGGCCGGCGAGGAGCAGGGGAATGAGCGCGAGTTCAGTACTGCTTTGCACCAGAGCCTTGACGGTGAGGCGCCGCTCAGGACTGGCCATGCTCCTGCTCCACAAGGTCCCGGAAGCGATCCAGGTTGGCCTGAAGTTCGCGGGTGACGATCCCTCCAAGGATGCTTGGTTCCATCAGGGGTGCAAGGGCACCGGGCAGCTCGTAGCTCACGGTCAGCCTGACCACGGTGAGGCGCTCGGACTGCGGGTAAAAGCGAACGGCTCCCTTGGTGGGCAGCCCTCCCACCGATTCCCAGTGCAACTGCTGGGCTTCGACGCGGTGGGAGATGCGGGCCTTCCAGTGGAAGCGAAACCCCTGGGCGGCCAGGGTCCAGTCGGTGAGATCCGGGTCATCGAGGGTGACCACCGACTCGATCCAGCGCATCCAGCGCGGCATGGCCTCGAGGTCGCTCCAGACCTCCCAGACCCGATCCACCGGAGCATGGATCTCCGTGGTCACACTGTGCTCAAGCCAACGTCCCATGCTGATCAGGCCACGGCGGCAACAGTGGCGAGCCGCACCGGTTGATCCAGAATGGCAGCGGCCGCCAGGCGTCCGCTCATGGTGGCTCCCTCCATTGAATCGATGTAATCCTGCCGGGTGTAGCTGCCCGCCAGGAAGAAGTTAGCTACAGGCGTGCGCTGCTCAGGGCGGAAGGGCTCCATGCCCGGCGCCTCGCGGTATAGCGACTGGGCCAGTTTGACCACGTTGCTCCAGATCAGTCGGAGGTCGCGGGACGAGGGAAACAGCTCCCGCACCTGGGCGTCCACCAAGGCGGCGATCTCGTCGGTCTTGCGCGTGATCCAGGGATCGCCCGGCGTGAGCACGCACTGCAGCAGGGAGCCCTGACCCTCTCGGCGGTAATCGGCAGGGCTGGCCAGGGCCAGGTCGGCGAAACAGCTGAAATCGGCGTCGGCGGTGTAAAGCAGGTTGTCGAGCCCACGCGCCCGGCTGAGATCACGGCGCGAGGCGGCCTGAGCCTCGCCCTCCCCCAGCTCGGTCACCCAGCCGTCGTAGCGGAGCTGCACAGTGGCCACAGGAACCGCCTCGAGCCGGTAGATGTTCTCGAACTGGGCATAGCGGCGCCAGGAGGGGGGCAGCAGACGCTGGATGCCGGGCACGTCGCAGGCCGCAAGGTAGGCATCGGCCTCCACGCTGATCTCGCCATCGGGGGTGCCCAGGCGCAGACCCGTGACCTGGGGAGCACTCTCCGGGCCCTCCCCCTCGTCAAAGCAGACCTCACTGACCCGGTGGCGCAGGTGGATCCTGGCGCCGCGGGCTTCGATGTAGTCAAGGATGGGCTGATGCAACCAGCGGTGCGGTGAGCCCTTGAGCAGGTTGAGCTTGGATGCCTCCGTCTTGGAGGCGAACATCATGAAGATGGTGAGCATGCAGCGTGCCGAAATGGCCTCGCAATCGATGAAACCCAGGGCATAGGCGATCGGATCCCACATCCGCTCCACACTGCGGGTGCTGCCGCCATGACTGAGGAACCAGTCGCGGAAGCTGATCCGGTCGAGGGCTCGGATCACCCGCATCGCCCCCTCGTAGTCCACCAGCCCGCGCACGATCGGACTGGTGCCCAGGGCCAGGGCATTGCGCAGCTTGTCGATCCAGTGGAGCTGGGGCGTGGTGAAGAAGGCCTTGAGGCCATTGAAGGGGGCACCGATCGGGAAGCGGAAATCCAGCTCGCGCAGATCCCCACCCTTGTTCACGAACAGATGGGTGTGCTGCTTGGGGAGCAGGTTGCCGAAGGCCCCCACCTTGCGCATCAGCGCGAAGAGGTTGGCGTAATTGAAGAAGAAGACGTGCAGTCCCATCTCGATGTGGTTGCCGCCGTCGTCGACCCAGCTGCCTACCTTGCCGCCCACGAACGGGCGGGATTCGTAGAGGTCGACCCGGTGGCCGGCATCACAGAGATCGACCGCGGCGGCCAGACCGGCCAGACCGGCTCCCACAATCGCGACGCGCACCCTTGACTCCTGGAGATCCGTCGACTCTATGGATCCATCTCCGGCGGCGGCGATGCGCCGGAGATTCGAACTCCTCCATAGAGTGGCTCCACATTCCGTCCCACCTCAGCCAGGCGTCGCCCATGAGCAGCTCCACCACCGATGCCCCAGCCCCCGTCCAGGAGATCGCCACTTCCCCGGTGGCCACACACACCGGCAAGGACGGCAAAGGCATCCGGATCACCGAGCCGGCCATGAAGCAGCTGGCCGCCCTGATGCAGCAGCAGGGCAACGACAAGCTGCTGCGGGTGGGCGTGCGCTCCGGCGGCTGCAGCGGCATGAGTTACACGATGGATTTCATCGACAGCTCCGGGATCCGCGACGATGACGAGCTCTACGTCTATGAGCCCGATGGCACCTGCAGCTTCCGGGTGGTGAGCGATCCCAAGAGCCTGCTCTACATCTACGGCATGCAGCTGGATTTCAGTTCGGCTCTGATCGGCGGTGGCTTCAACTTCACCAACCCGAATGCCAGCCAGACCTGCGGCTGCGGCAGCTCCTTCGCCGTCTGAGGCCCTCTCAGGCGGACCTCCAGCGTGGGAATCTGAGTGTCCCCTGTGCAGCCGCAGCCGATGACGGCCACCACCAAGTCCGCTGAAGCCCTCTTCGATCAGGCCATTGGCCGCTACCAGGAGGGCGCAGCGGCCGCCGACGTGCTCGACGACTTCCTGACGATCACGGCCCAGGCCCCCCGCCTCTCGGCCGCCTGGACCTGCCTGGCCTGGCTGCAACTGCTGGAGCAGCAACCCGAAGCGGCGCTCCGCTCGGCCCGGATGGCCGTCAAGCTCAACCCCCAGGACCCCCAGGCGAGGGTCAACCTCTGCCTGGCCATGCTCGAATCAGGCGCCAAAGGGGTGCGTGAGCACATCGATCTGGTGCTGCGCATCACGGCTGTCTCGCCGGAGCTGGCCAGCGAACTGAACGACGCCATGGCCGATGGGCTCAGGCGTCGTCCGGGCTGGCAGGCCCTGGAGAAGGTCAAGGCCTGGCTGCAGGGTTGACCCCTGGTGCTCCCACGCGGTCGGATCGCCCGCGGCGCCTGCTGCTGCTCAGCAACGGCCACGGGGAAGACCTCAGCGGCAGCCTGATCGGGCAGGAATTACGGCAGCGAGGGCAGGAGGTGGTGGCCCTGCCCCTGGTGGGCCATGGCAACGCCTACCACCAGGCCGGACTGCCCGTGCTCGGACGCACCCGGGAATTCAGCACCGGTGGCCTGGGCTACACCAGCCTCGGCGGGCGCCTGACCGAACTGATGCAGGGCCAGGCCACCTACCTGCTCAGCCAGCTGGTGCTGTTCCTGAGGGAGGCCCGACGCTGCGCGGCGGTGGTGGTGGTCGGCGATGTGATCCCCGTGCTGGCGGCCTGGTGCAGCCGCCGGCCGGTGGTCACCTATCTGGTGGCCTACTCCAGCCACTACGAAGGCCGCCTCCGCCTGCCCTGGCCCTGTGGAAGCTGCCTGCGCAGCCGCCGCTTCCGGCGGGTGTTCAGCCGCGACGCCTTCACCGCCATCGACCTGAGCCACCAGCTGGGGCGGCCGGTGGATTTCCTTGGCAACCCCTTCCTGGATCGGGTCCTGGAGAACGCGCCCCCCCTCGACGACTCCGCTCACGGCACAGCCTGCCCCCGACTCGGGCTGCTGCCGGGCAGCCGGCTGCCGGAGGCCCTGCGCAACTTCGAGCTGATGCTGCAGGTGCTCGCTCGCCTCCCGGACGCCCTGCAAGCCAGGGGCGGCCTCCAGCTGCACGCCGCCCTGGTGGGCGCGATCGACGCCGAGACGGTGGCCAGGATCAGCCGGCCCCTGGGCTGGCGGCCTGAGCCTGGGGGGCGGCTGCGCCGCGGAGGGCTGGAGCTGAACCTGCACTGGGGGCAGTTCCCGGCGGTCGTCCAGCAGGCCGACCTGCTGCTGGCGATGACCGGCACCGCCACCGAACAGGCCGTGGGCCTGGGCAAACCCGTGGTTCAGCTGGCGGGGGGTGGCCCCCAGTTCAGCCCCAATTTCGCCGAGGCCCAACGGCGCCTGCTGGGGCCCTCCCTGTTTAGTGCCGAGGGGGAGCCAGGCTCGGAGCGAAGCCTGAGCGGCAGCGCCGAGCTGGTGGATGACGTGCTGCGCCAGCTCCGGCACACCGACCTGGGGGCGCGCTGCCGTCGCAATGGCATGGAGCGCATCGGTGGTCCCGGCGGTGCCGCCAGGATGGCCGAACAGATCCTGCAGGCTCTTGATGAACCCTCAGACCCGCTCCAGTGATTCCGGCAGCGCTGAAGCCCTGGCGCCCCGGCTGAAGCGCTGGATCGACACCGTGCTGGTGATGGATGTGTTCCTGGTGATCGCGGGGGCGGTGTGGTTCGCCCTGGCGGTGGCGCTGCACAGCCAGCACGTGGAAGCACCACTGCAGTTGCTGCAGCGGCTCTGGGATCCCCTGTTCACCCCGGCGATCGGCCTGCTGATGGCAGCAGCCCTGGTCAGTGGGCTGCTGGGTTGGTGGCAGCGACAAGGGCTGCATCGAGATCGGGGTAGCGAAAACTGAACCCCTGGGCCGCCAGGCGCTGGGAGATCACCTGCTGGCCTTCGAGCACCACCGCGGCTCCGTCCCCGAGCAACAACTGCAGCACCGGCGCCGGCACAGGCAGCAGGCTGGGACGTTGCAAGACCCGGCCAAGGGCTGCCGAGAACGTCTGCATGCGAACGGGATGGGGGGCCACGGCGTTGTAAACCCCCTCATAAGCTGGGGTCTCGAGGGCGGTGACGATCAGCGCACAGAGGTCGCTGCGGTGAATCCAGCTCATCCACTGGCGGCCGGAGCCGATCGGACCACCCAGTCCTGAGCGGAAGACCGGCAGCATCTTTCCGAGGGCGCCCCCATCAGGACCGAGCACGATCCCGATCCGCAGCTTCACCACCCGGCAGTCGGCTGGGGCGCGATCGGCTGAGGCCTCCCAGTCGCAGCAGAGCCGGGCGAGCAGATCGGCAGCTGCGGGGCTGGATTCGCTGAAGCAGGTCTCTTCGCTGCTGCCGTAGTAACCCACGGCCGAGCCACTCACCAGCACCCGGCCCGGCCTCGGATGGGCCTGCAGTGCCTCCACCAGATGCCTGGTGGTGCAGAGGCGGCTGTCGAACAGCCGGCGGCGCTGCTCCTCACTCCAGCGCTTCTCCGCAATCGGCTCCCCGGCCAGATTCACCACCCCCTCCGCCTCGGCCAGGACCGCAAGCAGATCAGGATCCTGCCAGGTGGCCGCGAGGGCCGGATCGGCCTGGTGGCGGCGCAGGGCCGGGTGCTCCAGCCCCGCCAGGGAGTGACTCTGGCGGCTCACCACCACCAGCTGGTGACCGCGCGCCAGGAGCTGGGGCACCAGCTCGCGCCCCACGAACCCCGTACATCCCAGCAGCAGCAGTCTCACGGGCCCACCCAGCACTGATTCAGGCCGAGGCTAAGGGGCCCCCACCCCAGCCGGCAGGGCTTAGCCTTGCCCCAGCGCAGTGCTGACTGTCATGGCCGAGACCAGCGCGGATGCCGCCCCTCCCAGGACGACTCCGATCAAGAAAGGCACCTTGGTGAAGGTCAGCAGAGCTGCCTACGTGGGCAGTCTCGAAGCGACCGCCAGCGATCCCACCCCCCCCGACTACCTGTTCGAGGGGCCCGGTGAAGTGCTGGCCCTCAACGGCGACTTCGCCCAGTTGCGCTGGCGCCGGCCGGTGCCCGATGTGTGGCTGCGGCTCGATCAGCTCGAAGCCTGCTGAGTTCTGCTCGTCTTCGGTCAGAGGTCGAGCCGGCGGCGCTCCTCCTTGAGGCGGCTGCGCCGTTGTTTGGCTTCCCTGAGCATTTCGCGGCCATCGTGGAGATAGCTGTCCACGTAGCCCATGGTGTAGCGCTCCAGCTCCTGCAGGGCGTCCTGCACCTGGCTGAGGCAGTGGTAGAGGCTGAGGCTGAATCCACCCGCTTCACTTGGGCAGGGGATCGAGCGATACAGGGTCTCCGCCTTGTCCATCCGGCTCTTGCTCTGCTCCAGATAGGAACAGAACTCCTCCATCAGGGTGTCGTCGTAGGGGTCGGCGGCAAGGGCCCGCCACTGACCAGGGAACGGGTTGATCACCTGAGCCAGCTGGCGATCGATCGGGGCATAGACCCGCTGCAGCCAGCCCAGCAGGGCCCCATCACGCTCCTGGCCTCGCCTGACCGGCACCGGGCTGGCGCTGGGTCGCTGGCGGTGGGCCCTGGGACGTCGGCTGAGGTCATAGCGGCGGCGGCTGTCACCGTCGCCCAGCACCGCCCAGGCGGCATTGATGGCCAGAATCGCCGCGTCGTCCCCGCCGGCATCGGGATGGTGACGCTTGACCAGGGCGCGATAAGCCGCCTTGATCTCCTCGGCTCCGGCCGTGGAGGCCACCCCCAGCACGGCATAGAAATCGCTGCTGGCCAGGGCTGCCTTCAAGGCCGGAGGTGGTGGCTGACGCCATCATGGCAAGGAGAGCAGCCATGAAAAAGCCCCCTGACGGGGGCAAAGAGGGGTGTGAGGGTGTGCTTGCAGTGAAGCAGAGAATCAGAACTTGAAGGTGGTCTGCACGAGACCGCCGAAGTTGCTGAAGCTGTTGTCGTCACCGGTGAGCTGTCCCAGCGGACGGCTCAGGTAGAAGATCGCGGGGGTGACGGCGATGTTGTCGGTGACCTGGAACTTGTACCACCACTCCCAGACGTAATTGCCATCGGCGGGGGTGGTGCTGCCGGAGTCGCTGCTGCCGCGGGAGAGGGCCGTGGCGAAGACAGGCTGACCGACCGCCATGCCGGCGGCATTGCCCTTGGCGAACAGATCACTCCACTGCAGGCCCACGAACCAGCTCTGGCTCGTGGTCACATAGGGCTCAACGAACTCCACCCCCAGGGCATTGTTGCTGTTCCCGGAGAGACTGTTGATCCCCCAGCCGAGGCTGATCGAGGGGATCCAACCACTTTCCTTGGGCTGCCAGTAGGCGTTGGCGGCGAAGTTGTTCGACTCACCATCCACCAGGAACCAGCTGTTGCTGGCCACGAAATTCGTGCCGCGGCGGAAGGTGGTGGCCTTCTGGCCATAGCGGTAGGCCAGCGACACGTTCCACTGGGGGGCTGTGTAGTTCAGCTGGGCCAGGAAGTTGCCACGGGCACAATCGGTGCCGATACCGCCTTCGCTGCTGGAGCAGACGTTCTCGTTGCCATCGAAGGCCTGACCGGAGCTTCCCTGCTGAGCGACGTAGCTGGCGGAGGCGCTGAACCGACCACGGCCTTTCTCCACATTCTGCTTCCAGATCACAGCCCCCAGTGCCCCGGTGGCCTTGTTGTAGACGCCAGGAGCACCCCAGAGCTGGAAGACATCCAGGATCTTGTCGCCTCCCCCGGTGCCGTACAAGGAAGGGGTAACGGCCACGGACTCCGTGTTACGGGCCTTGGGGCCAAGGATGAACGTGAAATCGCGGCCTACCGGGAAGCGGTAGTAGAGACGGTCGACACCGATGGAATCGGTTCCACCAATGCCGCCACTCGCGACATCAAGGGCGGTGAGATTGACTCCATCACCACTGAAGGCATTATCGAAGTTGCCGGAACGCAGACGGGTGAAGAGGAGGTCCTTGCCGGTGAAGCTGGTTAGAAGCTCCAGCCTTAAATCGTAGTTGAATGTGGTGGCACCGTACTGAGCATTGTACTTTTCAGCAGCATCACGGCTGCCAAAGGTGGGCGACGAACCGAAGACGCCGGCACCGGGACGATCACCACTGGCATTGACAGCTCCCACCACAAAGGTGGCCTTACCCTTGAGTTTGGTGGTGGTGGAGAACTGGGTCGCCTCCAGTTCACCCACCTTGGCCTCGAGGTTGTCGACCCGGCCGCGCAGGATGGCGAGTTCCTTCTCGAACTCCTTGAGCAGACGGCGCAGTTCGTCGGTCACCTCGGTGATCCGATCGAGACAGGCATTGAGCAGAGCAGCGGCTTCCCAGCGGCTCAGCGGCTTCTTGCCGCGGAAGGTGCCATCGGGGTAGCCGGCGACGCAGCCATAGCGCTCGATCAGGTT